>JAQUAC010000093.1 GCA_028687415.1 Acidocella sp.
GGCCTGGTCGGCTTGGTCGAAAACATGCCCTCCGGCACCGCCACCCGCCCGGGCGACGTAGTAAAGAGCTATTCTGGCCAGAGTGTGGAAATCCTGAACACCGACGCCGAAGGCCGCCTCGTGCTGGCTGACGTGCTGTACTATGCGCAGGAGCAATTCGCGCCGAAATACATGGTCGACCTTGCCACCCTGACCGGCGCCATCATCGTCGGCCTCGGTCACGAATATGCTGGGTTGTTCTCAAACAATGACGAGCTGGCCGACAAGCTCATCGCCGCTGGCAAGGCCGTGGATGAAAAGCTCTGGCGTATGCCGCTCGCCCCCCTGGGCGAGAGCTACGACAAGGAGCTGAACTCCCCCATCGCGGATGTGAAGAACATCGGTGGCGGGCGGGCGGGCGGCTCCATCACCGCCGCCCAATTCCTGCAGCGCTTCGTCAACGGCAAGCCCTGGGCACATCTGGACATCGCCGGCATGGCCTGGGCCTCCAAAGCCTCGGCCGTCACTCCAAAAGGTGCTACCGCCTTCGGCGTCCGGCTGCTGGATAATTTTGTCGCCACGAATTTCGAGGCCTAATGTAGTGGGGCGGCCTCGCGCCGCCCCGCCTCCCGGCTACACCAGTGGCACCAGGGCAAGACGCCGCCCCTCGCCGCTGATGCTCACAATCCGTCCCCCCTCTGTGCCGGTGAGCATCACCATATCGCCCTCGGCGAGCAGGTCCGCCGCATCGGCGAAGTACCCCGTCTCGGCGGCACGGGTGAAATTGTCGTTACCAGCCTTGTAATGCCAGAGGGTGAACCCGTTGGCATAAGCGAGGACGGAGAGGTTGCGGAGGGTGAAAGCCATGGGTAAATTCCTTCTGTTTTGAGCCTGGTAAACACTTAAGGTTGTGTCCACGGCGAGGCTTATATTCGCGATTATGCACTTGACGTACCATGTCGATTTCGGTACAAAATGCCATGGCATACGATCTCACTAACCCGATCTATAACGATGAAGAAGCGGCTCGTAAGCACTTCGAGGCCATCCGCTGGCCGCATGGTGCGGCCTGCCCGCATTGCGGCACCATTGGCAATTCGGTTGAGATGAAGGGAAAGACGACGCGCCCTGGGCTATATAAGTGCCGCGATTGCCGCAAGCCGTTCACTGTGACCGTTGGCACCGTCTATGAGCGGTCCAAAATCCCCCTGCATAAGTGGCTCTTAGCCACGCATCTGATTTGTGCCAGCAAGAAGGGGATCAGCGCGCACCAGCTTTTCCGTATGCTCGGATTCGGCTCTTATCGCACAGCCTGGTTTATGGCTCATCGCATCCGCGAGGCTATGTCAGATGTTGCCCCAGCTCCGGTCGGCGGCAATGGGGGCGGCGTGGAGATGGACGAGACCTATTTTGGCGACAAGAACGAGATCAAGAAGCGCACCAAGAGGGGTAAAGCTTCTCACTCGTCCAAGCGGTCGGTTGTGGCGCTGGTGGAGCGTAAGGGTAAAACCCGCATGTTCCACGTTGAGCGGGCCGACAAGGCGACGGTTTTGAAGATCATCAGCAATCATATTGAGCCAAAAACAAAGCTTTATACCGACGATAGTGCCCTGTATTGGGATGCTTCCCGCCTCGTTTCTGACCACAGTGTCGTCAAGCATACCGCTGGTGAATACGTCCGGGGCACCGCTCATACCAATAGCGTTGAGGGGCTGTTTGGGCTGTTCAAGCGCGGCATGAAGGGCGTTTACCAGCATTGCGGCGAGCAGCACCTGCACCGCTACCTGAACGAATTCGAGTTCCGCTATAACAACCGGGACAAACTTGGTTGCGATGATAACGCCCGTACCGAGAAGCTATTGAAAGCTGCTGAAGGCAAGCGGTTGACCTATCAACAAGTTGGTACACGGGCTGCATAAGCCTAAGGGCATGAGCCGGGCGGCGTACCGGCGGATGATCGCGGAAAGGCTCGGCAAGAGAGTAGTTGATGAGCCTGAGGGGCAACTTTTGTTGCCCTTTTGGTAAAAATATATGTAAGGTCTATATAAAAAGACATCCCTGTGGATAAATAGGACTCGACTCGACCATATAACATAGGCTCACATTACGGCAGTGATCGCCGATTCGATACTATTAACCCGCCCGGCTGCAATCCGGGCGGGTCGATAAGAAGAGGCGAGCCTGTCTGGTAGTGAGCCGCTACAGGTCTCGGGTAAAACCCTCTAGGCGTGAGTCTAGAGTTGGTGGACTCCCAAAGTCAAGGCGGTTTTCTTGCTGAAACGCATGGAGGTAAAACATGCCCAGCAATCGTACGCCTAGTAGTCGCCTAACTGAATCTCAAGTCGCCGAAATCAAGAAGCGCATCTACCAGGGTGAGTTCTTGAATAGGATTGCCGCAGATTACGACGTTAATCCAGGCCGTATTTCGGAAATAAAAACCGGAACAGCTTGGCGGAACGTCAAGCCGGCTGCTTAGGCTCACCAAGGGAAGGGGGCCGGGAAACCGGCCTCTGACTCTTTATAGCTTTATCGTTTTGTTCCGGCTTTTTATTCATCATCCGCCGCACTACCTCATCTCTGAGGGTGTCGGCTTCCTTCTGATCCTTTTCGTTTTTCTTATCAGTCATGCCGCTGCCTTGCGGAACGTTTGGTCTGGCGCATTGTCCTGGATGACGTTCCCGGCCTGTGCCAGGATATTGTAATAAGCTCCCATCGCCGCCTTATCCCGAACGACAGCAATCATTTTCGGAGAGCTCTCCAATAGCTTCAAATCATTGAATTTCGTGGAGCAGGTGAAAACCGAAGTATGATGATTGGAAACCACATCAAAAACGGCAGCCCGTCCGTCCAAATGAACCAGGGCAGACACATGCCATTCATTGGTCGAAAAGCCGGTTAGGGTCTTTTCAGTTTCAACCTTGTTCGCACCGAAAAGCGTTTTCAGCCTTCGGTCCAAATTGGCGTAAATGTCGTTTTCTTGGTGGGCTTTCATTCTTTCTATGATTTCGCGGGCCATCTCATGGGAGGCTGTCGCGACGTCTGAAATGGTGACTGAAAGCTCATCCAGAGAACAAATGCTGTAAATCACATCGCCAGAAATTAGGACGCCAGTCTTTTCCGCCATCCGCTTGGCGGCTCTGGAAAACAACCTATCTCCGCCAACGAGATCAACCTCGTGATGTGCCAAGCCTAGGTCTGTGACCTTGAAAATATCCTTGTTCTTGGAGATGGCCAAAGTTACGGAAGCGCCGCTTGGATAGAAGATAGGAAGGGTCACGTATACGTCATCGCCGGACTGACGCGCATAGACAAGCTCCCCCAATGCTTTCGCGGTGGCAGCCATTAATGCACTAGACGGTATGATATCTGACAACATTATATTAGCTTCCGCGACCAGTTCGGCTCCGGGATATTTTTGACACCTTTGATATTGCATTTTTTGCCAAAAAACTCAAGTAAATTACTGAAAGAATTGATTTTTTCTTGAATTTCATACGCTAACGGCAGATTGCTCTCCCGCATTTTCAGGGTCTCGTCGTCCCAATTCATATGGAAAGGGTGGAAGTGACATTTTTTAATAATTCTCGGCAATCCGTATCTTGAAGATAAAATTTTGTTATTTCTATGAACTTCTGCGGTGGGTCGCCAATCAAGACGACAAAGCGGGATTCGGGTTCTTGACCCAAGGCTTCCCACTTCAATTTGTAATGTGACGGCCTCATCCTGCCTATCTTCGTAACAAACGCCTCTTATGAAGAGTCCTTCTTGCGTCACTCCATCGATCTCAACCGGAGAGTTCCAGTGCATTTTTAGAGAGGTAGATTCTGGAGCGGACCACGATGCGGAAGAAACGATTACCTTTTCCGAGAGGATAAGTCTGTCGAAATGGTCCTTCATGAGTCAAAAATGAAGCACATCTTAAATCAAAAGGCGAGTGGCTACAGCAACTTAAGCGAGAGGTACGTCAAGTGCATAATCGCGCTTATATTCCTAGCTACAGAACAAAACAAGAACTATTTTTAACTTTTTGCTAACCATTTCCGGACAAGATTCCTATCCACCCTTGGCCACCTAAGCAAAACCATGTAAAATTCTGAAATTATGGGATTGGTGAACTCAACCTATGCGGCATGACGATATCTGGCGCGCCATAGACACATTGGCGGCGGAAAACGGCCTCTCCCCCTCCGGCTTGGCGCGCAAGGCCGGGCTGGACCCGACAAGCTTCAACCTCTCCAAACGCCGCGGCGCGGACGGAAAACTGCGCTGGCCTTCCTCCGAGAGCCTGGCCAAAATCCTTGCCGCCACCGGGGCGCGGCTGGAGGATTTCAGCGCCCTGGTCAGCGGCGCCCGCGCCATGCCCGAGGCGAGGCCAAAAGGCCGCAGTAAAATCCCCCTCATCGGCATGGCCCAGGCCGGCGCGGAAGGCTTCTTCGACGATGGCGGCTACCCCGCCGGCGCCGGATGGGACGAGGTGGAACTCCCCACCACGGCGGACACCAACGCCTACGCCCTCACCATCAGCGGCGATTCCATGGAGCCCGTATTCCGCGAAGGTGACTCCATCATCGTCTCCCCCGCCGCCCCGGTGCGCACGGGAGACCGCGTCGTGGCCCGCGCGCATAATGGCGCGGTAATGGCCAAGCTGCTGCGCCGCCGCACCGCCACACGCATTGAGCTGACCAGCCTCAACCCCGCCTACCCAGACCTGCGCTTCGCCGCGCACGAAATCGTCTGGATGCACCGCATCATCTGGGCCAGCCAATAGGGGCCGCATCGGCACCCCGAATGGTAACTATACGGCTATTACCAAGCATACCCCGCGTGCGGCCCGCGTTGCGCGACACCGACAAAGCGGGCGGAATCTACGCCAGCATGGTCTCACCCGAGCGGCTCACGGCAGCAGATATCGCAAACAATTTATGTCCATTCCCGCACGGCTGAAAAAACCCGCCACACTCAGCAGCATTCCTCCTCCAGCTGATGCAACAGCGCCAATGCTGGCGCATCCTCATAGGTCTCAAACAACTCGCGGATTTGGTTGAGGTTGGAGTGGATGAGGAACAGATCATCCGATTTCGGGCCAATCTGCCCCGCGCGCTTCTTAGCGAAATACTCCCAGAACAAATTGCTCCGGCCAGGGATGGCAACCTGCCGGTCGATGCATTCCATCACCCGCCGGGCATTGCCCACGCAGTCGATACCGATAAAGCTGACATAGCGATCAGCGCTGATCTTGCACCCGCAATCAGAGGACATGACACTCTCCTTCGTGACGATGCACGCAGAGTGCTCTGTCGGGGCCAGCCATTCCGTCCGCCAGCCGACAAAATGGCTGATTTTCCAGCCGCAACCGCAGATTCAGCCGGCCAGGACCCGCCCTACAAATCCCGGAAGCAATGCGCGGCGAGCGCGTCGAGCGAGGTGATAACCATCTGCCGCCGCTGTGGCCGACACAATATGCCGTCGCGCTCCCACTGATTGATCAGCGCCGAGACGGTCTGGCGCGTGGCGCCAAGCAGGCTGGCGATATCCTCCACGCTGAGATCCAGCGATATCACCCAGCCCCCCGGCGTGTGCCGGCCACGCCGCTCCACCAGACCCAGCAGGAAACGCGCCAGACGGGCGGGCACTTCACGGAAGGCAAGGTCCTCCACCAGCGTCACCGCATTCGTCAGTAACCGGCCCAGCACGCGCAGCACCGCCGGAGTAGCAGCAGGATCGCTGGCAAGTTTGCGCGCGAAATCCTGCGTCTCCGTCACCCATATCTCGCTGGGGATAACGGCCTTCACGTAGGTAGGGGTATGGGTGGTATAGATGTCTCCCGGCTCCAGAAAACTCAGGCTAAGCTCGCGATTCTCCCCAGCCAGGTAGACGCGCAGCCGGCCACTACGCAGAATGAACACTTGATCGCGCGCATCCTGTGGCGTGCAAAGCAGGTGCCCCTTGCTCAACCGCCGCAACGCAAACCCCGCCAGCATGGCCTCAGAGGGAAAGCCGACGGAAGGCGCATGGTGCACGCCCAGCTTGGGTCGGGTTTCAGACATAGATAAAGGCGCAGCAAGAAGCACGCCAACTCACCCGCTACGGTGGTGTTGCGCGTGGGACTGTCAGGATTTCCGTGTATGCCCCGAAGCCGCGGCAAAGCCGCTCTATCTGATCTTGAACCAGATGACATCTCATTTTCTCAGGAGCAGGTGCTGCTACCTCTTATATAGCGGCGTCCGCTTACCCCGCCTGGGCAATCGAAAGCTGAGCCTCCACTCTTGGCCCTGCGTTGCCATATCCCCTGCCAGGGTCTATGCAGCCCCCCGGTCGCAAGGGCGGCCATCCCGCCATTCCAACCGCAAAGTCCCCCGTGAAACCTCGCCCCGGAGCCGAAACCCCGTGAGCTACGCCGTCAAGGAGATGTTCTACTCCCTGCAGGGTGAGGGCCGCCACGCCGGCCGCCCGGCGGTGTTCTGCCGCTTTGCCGGCTGCAATCTCTGGAGCGGGCTGGAGCGCGACCGCGCCACCGCCGCCTGCAATTTCTGCGACACGGATTTCGTCGGCACGGATGGCACCTTCGGCGCCCGTTACGCGGATGCCTCCGCCCTCGCCGCCCAGGTGGCGCAGGTCTGGCAGGGCGGCGCCGATGACCGTTTCATCGTCCTCACCGGCGGCGAGCCGCTCTTGCAGGTGGACGCCCCCCTACTCGCGGCCCTGCACGCCCAGGGCTTCGAGATCGCCCTGGAAACCAACGGCACCCTGCCCGCCCCGCCGGGCATCGACTGGATTACCGTCAGCCCCAAGGGCACGGCCCCGCTCATCCAAACCACGGGCGACGAGCTGAAGCTGGTCTTCCCGCAGCCTGCCCAAAATCCGGCGGATTTCCTCGCCCTCGGCTTCCGCCACTTCCTGCTGCAACCGCAGGACGGCCCCGCCAGCGCCGCCAACACCCAGGCCGCCATAGCCTACTGCCTCAAGCACCCGCGCTGGCGCCTCTCCCTGCAAACCCATAAATTCACAGGAATCCGCTGATGTACGAACTCAGCAAAGAGTTCCGGTTCGACGCCGCCCACACCCTGCACCGCATTGTCGACGCCGAGCCCAGCCGCCGCATCCACGGCCACTCCTACCGCGCCGAGATCGTCCTGCGCGGCCGCCCGGACCCGCAAAGCGGCATGCTCATAGACCTCGGCCTGCTCGACCGCGCGATGACCGAGGTGCGCGACGGCCTGGACCACCATTTCCTCGACGAGATCAAAGATCTCGGCCCCGCCACCATGGAGAACCTCTCCGCCCATATCTGGCGCCAGCTCGCGCCCAAACTGCCCAACCTCTGGCGCGTCACCGTCCGGCGGGACAGCGACACAGGCGCCTGCAGCTATTACGGCCCGGACGCCGCCTGACATGCAAACCTCCACCGCCCTCGTGCTGTTCTCCGGCGGTCAGGACTCCGCCACCTGCCTGGCCTGGGCGCTGGAACGCTTTGCCCGCGTCGAGACCATCGGTTTCGACTACCGCCAGCGCCACCGCGCCGAGCTGGACGCCCGCCACCGCTTCCGCGCCGGGCTGACCCAGCATTTCCCCGCCTGGGCCGAAAAACTCGGGCAGGACCATGTGCTGGACCTCGCTGTGCTGAGCGAAGTCTCCGAAACCGCCCTGACGCGTGACGTGGAAATCGCCACCACCGCCTCCGGCCTGCCCAACACGTTTGTGCCTGGCCGCAACATTGTCTTCCTCACCTTCGCGGCCGCAGTGGCCTACCGTCGCGGCCTCAAGCACATCGTCACCGGCGTGTGTGAGACGGATTTCTCCGGCTACCCGGATTGCCGGGACGACACGGTGAAAGCCCTGCAAGTCGCGCTCAACCTCGGCATGGAAAGCCGCTTCGTGCTCGACACTCCGCTGATGTGGATCGACAAGGCCGAGACCTGGGCCCTGGCCGAACGCCTGGGCGGCATGACGCTGGTGGACCTCATCCGCGAGCGCACCCTCACCTGCTACAACGGCGACACCGCCACCATGCACGAATGGGGCACCGGCTGCGGCACCTGCCCCGCCTGCAAGCTCCGGGCCGATGGGTTCGCCAAATGGCGGGGCGCCAGATAAACGCTCTAACACCTAACCCGTAATGGGAAACTCGTGGGTATGCACGTCAAGATCGGAAGAGCA
>JAQUAC010000094.1 GCA_028687415.1 Acidocella sp.
TGGAGGATGACGATTTGCTGCCTTTCATCGCCAACAAGGCGCTGCCCTGGGCGATGACGGCGCATGTGGTTTACGAGGAGATCGACCCCGTGAACCCGGCCACGCTTTCGGCCACCGTGATCCGTGATGTCATTCGCGGCCAAATAGGCTTCACCGGCACGCTGATCTCAGACGACCTCGCCATGGGCGCGCTCACTGGCGCGCCAGCGGTGCGGGCGCTGGCGGCGCTCAAAGCGGGGTGTGACGTGGCATTGTATTGCCCCGGCGATTTTGCTGGCAATCGCGCGGTGCTGGAGGTGCTGGTATGAGCGGCGGGCTGCTTTTTATCCTGGCGCTGATCCCCGCCATTATTCTGCACGAGCTGGCGCATGGCTATGTCGCGCATCTGTTGGGTGACGAGACGGCGAAGATCGCCGGGAGGCTGACCCTGAATCCGCTGAAGCATATCGACCCGGTGGGCAGCATCGCGGTGCCGCTGATCCTGGCCGTGGGGCAAATGGCAACGCTGGGGCGGGTGGAGTTTTTGTACGGCTGGGCCAAGCCCGTGCCGATTAACCCTATGAATTTGCGGCTTAATGGTATCGCCAACCCGCGCCGGCTGATGGCGGTTGTGGCGCTGGCCGGGCCGATGATGAATTTTGCTCTGGCAATTTTCGCGGGCTTAGCCGTGCATGTGGTTCACACCAATGGCATGCTGGATTTCCTGGCCTATTTCATTGAGATCAATCTGTTGCTCGGGTTATTCAACCTGATCCCGCTGCCGCCCATGGATGGCGGGCGTATCGCCGTGGGGGTACTGCCGCTGCCGCTGGCGGTTGCCCTGGCGGGGGCGGAGCGATACGGGATTCTGCTGGTTTTACTGCTCTTGTTCGTGCTGCCCACGGTTCTGGGGCAGTTCGGTATTGCTTTCGACCCGTTTCAGGAGGCCGTGGCCCGAATTCTGCCATGGGCGGAGCGGATCGTGCTGATTATCACGGGGAACCAGGTTGGAAACTGACTCGCTAGTCCTGCATCTGGAAGGGTTCGAGGGGCCGCTGGACCTGCTGCTGGAACTTGCCCGGACGCAGAAGGTGGACCTCGCCAAAATCTCCATCCTGGCGCTGGTTGAGCAGTTTCTGGCTGTTATCGAGGGGGCCCGCCGCGTGCGGCTGGAGCTGGCGGCGGATTGGCTGGTGATGGCCGCGTGGCTAACCTGGTTGAAATCCCGTCTGCTGGTGCCGCAGCTCGGCGAGCCGGAGGAGGCGGAAGTCGCGGTGGAGACGCTGGCGGCGCGGCTGGTGGAGTTGCAAGCCATGCGTCAGGCCGCTGCTTGGCTGGGGCGGCGGCCGCAACTGGGGTGGGACGCCTTCACCCGTGGCGAGCCGGAGGATTTCACCGAGACGGACCGCAGCAAGCTGCGCGTGGAGATGGCCGGGTTGCTCGGCGCCTACCTTGCCGCGCGCCGCCGGGGCGGCGCCCGCCAGCAATACCGGCCCAGGCCGATGGTGTATTTCTCGGTGCAGAACGCGCTGGAGCGGCTGGGGCGGTTGCTGGGGTCGCTGCCGGACTGGTCGAGCCTGGAGCAGTATCTGCCCAAGGGGCTGGAGGATGGCGTGCCGCGCCGCGCCGCCATCGCCGCCACCTTGATCGCCGGGCTGGAAATGGCGAAAGATGGACGCTTGAATTTGCGGCAGGAGGAGCGGTTCGGGCCGATCCTGCTGGGGCCGAGGAGTATGGAGTGCGAGACGCGCGATGAGTGAGACGCTAACAGAGGCGATGCGGCTGGCCGAGGCGGTGATTTTCGCCGCCGCCCAGCCGGTTACGCCGCGCGTGCTGGCCAGCCTGATGCCGCCGGATGCCGATGCGGACGAGGTGATGGCGGCGCTGGTGGCGCTATATGCCCCGCGCGGGGTGAATCTGGTGCAGGTGGCCGGGGGCTGGCAGTTCCGCACCGCGCCGGACGTGGCCCCCGCCTTGCGCAAGGTGGTGGAGCTGCCGCGCCGCCTACCCCGCGTGGCGATGGAGAGCCTGGCCATCATCGCCTACCATCAGCCGGTGACGCGCGGCGAGATCGAGGAGATCCGTGGCGCGGCACTCTCGCAGAACACGCTGGATCTGCTGCTGGAGAACGGGCTGGTGACGCCCAAGGGCCGCAAGGAATCGCCGGGCCGGCCGACTCTGTGGGGCACCACTCCGGCCTTTCTGGCGCAATTCGGGCTGAAGGATTTGCGCGATATGCCAAGGCGCGAGGAGCTGCTCATCGACCCTGCCGGGCCGGTGATCTCCGCCCCGGCAGCGGCGGAGGATGAAGCCGCGCCATGACCCTGCGCATCACCCGCCAGAGCCTCCTGGATGGCAGCGTGCTGGAGCATCAGCGGGAATATGCGAACAAACATCCGGACATGCATTGGCGGACCGAGGCGCAGATGGCCGCCTTGCTGGAGGATATTCTTGCCACGCACGACCCGGCCGAAGATTTGTGGGTGTTCGGCTATGGCTCGCTGATCTGGAACCCGGCTTTTGAATATGTGGAGAAACACCCGGCGACGCTGCATGGCTGGCACCGCCGCTTCTGCCTGAAAATGTATATGGGCAGGGGCACGCCGGAGGTTCCGGGGCTGATGTTGGCGCTGGACCATGGCGGGGCCTGCCGGGGCGTGGCCTTCCGTATTGCCGCCGACATGCTGCGCCAGGAGCTGGGGCTGCTCTGGCAGCGGGAGATGTATGGCGGCGCCTATAACGCCCGCTGGGTGAAGCTGAATGCCGGCGGCAGGATCATCCGCGCTGTGACTTTTATCATCAATCGCGCGCATCCGCGCTACACGCGTGAGCTTTCCGTGGAGCAGACGGCGGCGATGATCGCCAGGGCCGAGGGCGATCTCGGCTCCTGCCGGGAGTATCTGGACAACACCATTCTGCACCTGAAAGTGCTCGGCGTGCGCGATGCGGGGCTCGCGCGCGTCGCCGCCGCTTTGCCGAAGCCGTAGAGCCTGCTAGCAAGCCGGCACGATGTTCGGATTTTCATGGGGTGAGATTGGGTTGATCATGGCGGTGGCATTGATTGCCATCGGGCCGAAGGATTTGCCTGTCGCGATCCGCACCGTCACCGGCCTCATCAAAAAGGCGCGGGGCATGGCCTCCGAGTTCCAGGGGCATGTGGACGAGATGATGCGAGAGGCGAATCTCTCGGACGTGAAAACCGAGATCGACAAGCTGCGCCGCTTCGATTTCAAGAGCGCCGCCGAGCAGGCCATGGACCCGGATGGCAGCCTGCGCGCCACGGTGGACACGCTGAACGATGCCCCCACAGCCGCCTATAAGCCTCCTGCCCAGGTGGTGGAGGAGTTGCCGGACGCGCCCGATTTCATTCCACCCGAGGCCGCGCGCAAGCCGCCTGTGCCGGCTTTCGTGCCGCCGGGCACCAAGCGCTGGGGATTTTAGGCCATGACAGCGCCGGATAACGACATCAACGACAAGGAAATGCCGCTGCTTGAGCATCTGGCGGAGCTGCGCAAGCGGCTGATGTGGTCGGCGGGCACATTCATCGTGGCGTTCATCGTCTGCTACCATTTCGCGCCGCGCATCTATGAGTTCCTGGCCGCTCCGCTGGCGCACGCGCTGGAGGCGCGGGGCGAGAAGCCGGAGCTGATTTACACCGCGCTGTACGAGGCGTTCTTCACCTACGTTAAGGTCGCGGTGTTCGCGGCGGCGTTTGTGTCCTTTCCCATCGTGGCGGGGCAGCTCTGGTTGTTTGTGGCGCCGGGGCTGTACAAAAAGGAGAAGCGGGCGTTGCTGCCCTTTCTCATCGTCACGCCGATTCTGTTCTTCGCGGGCGGGGCGCTGGCCTATTATGCGTTCTTCCCCGTGGCGTGGAAATTCTTCCTGAGCTTTCAGGATACCGGGGCCGGGGGGATCGACATCTCGCTGATGGCCCGTGTTAGCGATTATTTGAACATAGTGATGAAGCTGATCTTCGCGTTTGGCCTCTCTTTCGAGCTGCCGGTGCTGCTCACGCTGCTGGGCAAGGTGGGCATTCTGTCTTCCGCCGCGCTGAAGAAATACCGGCGCTATGCGTATGTAGGCTGCTTTATCGCGGCGGCGGTGATGGCGCCGCCGGACGTACCCAGTCAGATTCTGATGGCCGCGCTGCTGATATTGCTGTTCGAGATTTCAGTGTTTTCCGTAAAACTCGTGGAGCCCAAGCTCCCGCAAGGTGACGCCAATGCATGACATGAAAAATATCCGCGACGACGCGGAAGGCTTCGACAAGGCCCTGGGTCGCCGCGGCATTGTGCCGCTCTCGCCGGAATTGCTGGCGCTGGACGACGAGCGCCGCGCCGCCACCGCGCAGTTGCAGGTGTTGCAGGCGGAGCGCAACGCCTTGGCCAAGCGCATCGGCGAGGCTAAGCGCGCCAAGGTCGACACGGCGGCGCTGGAGGCCGAGGGCTTGGCGCTGCGGTCCAAGATGGAGGCGCTGGAGGCCGAGGTGCCCCGGCTGGAGGGGCTGCTGCGCGCGACCGTTTCCGCCATCCCGAACCTGCTCGACCCCGCCGTGCCCGAGGGTAAGGACGAGACCAATAACAAGGTGGTGAAGGAATGGGGCGAGAAGCGCGCTTTCTCCTTTTCCGTGAAGCAGCATTTCGAGCTGGGCGAGGCGCTGGGGCTGATGGATTTCGCCGGGGCCGCTAAGCTGGCGGGGGCGCGCTTTACCGTGCTGCGCGGCGCGCTGGCGCGGCTGGACCGCGCGCTCGGTCAGTTCATGCTCGATGTTCATACCACCGAGCACGGCTATTCCGAGACCATCGTGCCGCTATTGGTGAATGACGCCTCAATGTTCGGCACGGGCCAGTTGCCGAAATTCGCCGAGGATCTGTTTCAAACCACCGATGGCCGCTGGCTGATCCCCACCGCCGAGGTCTCGCTGACCAATCTGGTGGCGGGCGAGATTTTGGCCGGGGCCAAGCTGCCGCTGCGCCTCACCGCACTCACCCCGTGCTTCCGCTCCGAGGCCGGTTCAGCCGGGCGCGATGTGCGCGGGATGCTGCGCCAGCATCAGTTCAACAAGGTGGAGATGGTCAGCATCACCACGCCGGAGGAGTCCGAGGCCGAGCATGAGCGCATGACCCGTGCCGCCGAGACGATTCTGGAGCGGCTGGAGCTACCCTATCGCCGCATGCTGCTCTGCGCCGGGGATACCGGCTTCTCCGCCGCCAAGACCTATGATCTGGAAGTATGGGTGCCGGGGCAGGGTACGTATCGCGAGATTTCCTCTTGCTCGAACACCCGCGCCTTCCAGGCTCGCCGCATGAGTGCCCGTTACCGCAATGCCGAGGGCAAGCCGGATTTCGTGCATACGCTCAATGGCTCGGGCGTGGCTGTGGGGCGGGCGCTTATTGCGGTGCTGGAGAATTATCAGAACGAGGATGGCTCTATCACCATCCCCGTTGTTTTGCGGCCATATATGGGTGGGCAAGAACGAATCAGCGCCGCATAACCCAAGCTAGGGGTTACTTTTTGTCATCAACCGGTAAACCCATCGCCGGGACAAGCCACACGTAACTAGCTATAGACCGACTAGGCTTATAGGGGCGGTGTGACGTGATTGAACCGGTGGTGCAGCACAAGCGGCGTAAAAAATACTGGATTTTCGCCGGTATTCTGCTGCTGCTCATCGCCTTTGTGTGGTGGCGTCACTCCGGCATGGTCTCGCAGAAGGCTGGTCCAGCGCCGCAGGCGGTGGGCGTGGCTAAGGCAGTGTCCGGCCAGATGCCGGTGGTGCTGGACGAGCTGGGCACGGTCACGCCGATTGGTACCGTGACCGTGCTGCCGCAGATCAGCGGTTACCTCACCCAGGTGGCGTTCACCGAGGGGCAGGACGTGACCCAGGGGCAGTTCCTGGCGCAGATCGACCCGCGCTCCTACCAAATTCAGCTTGAGCAGTATCAGGCAGCTCTGGCGAAGGACAAGGCCTTGCTGGCGCAGGCCCGCTCCGACCTCGCGCGTTACGAGACGCTGGAGGCGCAGGACAGCATCTCCGCGCAGGTGGTGGCAGATCAGCGCTTTCTGGTGGCGCAGGACGAAGCGACGACGAAATCCGATCAGGCGAATATCGACACGGCGAAGCTCGACCTCGTCTATTGCCATATCACCTCACCGGTCACCGGGCGCGTTGGCTTGCGGCTTGTGGATGTGGGTAATTACGTCACCTCCGGCAGTTCCACCGGCCTTGCCGTGGTCACCACCGTGGCGCCGACGACTGTGATCTTCTCGGTGGCACAAGAGGATCTGGCGCCCGTGCTGGTGCGGCTGGGGCAGGGGGCCAAGCTTACCGCCACCGCCTATGCCAGCGACGACACGACCAAGCTGGAGGACGGCACGCTGGAGGCGGTGGACAACCAGATGGATACCTCCACCGGCATGGTGAAGCTGCGCGCCAGCTTCGCCAATACCGACGGCGCGCTATTCCCAAATGAGTTCGTGAACGTGCATCTGCTGGTGAACACGCTGGAAAACGCGACGCTGGTGCCAAGCTCCGCGGTGCAGTCCGGTGCGCCGGGGGCTTACGTATACGTGGTGCAGCCGGATGACACAGTGCATGTGCAGGCCGTCACCACTGGCCCCACGGACGGCACCAACACCGTGATCACCAAGGGCGTGGCCCCCGGTGATGTGGTGGTGACAGATGGCGTGGACCGGCTGAGCGAGGGCGCAAAGGTGGTCGTCGCCATCACACCCACGGCCAAGGCGGCGCCCAGCGGCGCGCAGGCGCACCGTCACCATCACTCATCCGGCCAAGCGTAACCTGTGAACCCCTCTAAGCTTTTTATCCTCCGGCCGGTCGCGACATCGCTGCTGATGATCGCCTTTGTGCTGGTCGGGCTGGTGGCGTTCCAGTATCTGCCCGTCTCGGCGCTGCCGGATGTGAACTATCCGACCATCCAGGTGCAGACCTTCTACCCTGGTGCTTCGCCGGAGGTGATGACTTCCTCCGTTACGGCACCGCTGGAGCGGCAATTGGGCAAGATGGAGGGGCTGAACCAGATGTCCTCCTCCAGCTCCGCCGGGGCCTCGGTCATCACGTTGCAATTCAACCTCTCGCTCAGCCTGGACGTGGCGGAGCAGGAGGTGCAGGCGGCCATCAACGCGGCGGGCAATCTGCTGCCCAGCGATCTGCCGGCCCCGCCGGTCTACGCCAAGGTGAATCCGGCGGACGCCCCGGTGATGATTCTGGCCATTACCTCCAAGACCATGAAACTTACCGATGTCGAGAGCATCGTTAACGCGCGGCTGGCCTCGAAGCTGTCGGAAATCCCCGGCGTCGGCCTGGTCACGGTCAGCGGCGGAAATGTGCCCGCGGTGCGGGTGGAGGTGAACCCGCTGGCACTGGCCTCTTACGGCCTGAGCCTCGACAATATCCGTACCGATATCGGCAATCTCAACGTCAACTCGCCGAAGGGCAGCTTCTCCGGCCCGTCGCAGAATTTCACCATCAACGCTAACGACCAGCTGACCGATGCCTCGCAATACGCCAAGCTGGTGGTGGCGTATAAGAACGGCACGCCGGTTTATCTGGGCGATGTGGCGAAGATCATCGCCGCGCCCCAGAACGCCGAGCTGGGTGCCTGGGCCAACCGCACCCCGGCCATCGTGCTCAACATCCAGCGCCAGCCGAACGCCAATATCATTGCCACGGTCAACACCATCAAGCGCGCGCTGCCGGTGCTCACCGCCGGGCTGCCGGCCGCCATGCAGATCGCGGTGATGAGCGACGGCACCACCTCCATCCGCGCCTCGGTCGGCGATGCGGAGTTCGAGCTGGCGCTCAGCATTCTGCTCGTCGTCGCCGTTATTTTCGTGTTTCTGCGCAATATGCGGGCCACCATTATTCCCAGCATTTCGGTGCCGGTGTCGCTCGTCGGCACGCTGGCCATTATGTATCTGTGCGGCTTCTCGCTCGATAATCTCTCGCTGATGGCGTTGATCGTCGCCACTGGCTTTGTGGTGGACGATTCCATCGTGATGATCGAGAATATCACGCGGTATCTGGAGATGGGCGAAACCCCGATGCAGGCGGCGCTGAAGGGGGCCGGGCA
>JAQUAC010000095.1 GCA_028687415.1 Acidocella sp.
TGGCCCGACCCCGCCGGCTAACATCCGCGCCCAGGTCAACCAGAATGCGCTTATCGCCAGCAAGTCGCCCAGCTTCGTCTCGAGCCTGATGGGCAATGCTCCGGCACCCGCCCCTATAGTGGATGCCGCCGCCGAACAGAAGCGCCTGCAAGAGAACGCGGCCCTGGGGCTGCCGGCGACCAAGGGCGCCACGCCGCAGGAAAACAACGAACCCCCCGGCCTGTTCCAACGCTTTCTGAATCTGTTCTAACGCGGAGCCTTACGCGTGGGAAGCTGTGCCTTCCCACGTGTAATGGTTTTGTTTAAGCAGGACATATCTTGAACGAAGGATCATGTCCGTGAGAGTTTTGCCCCTTTCCCTGGCTGTGCTGCTTGGCACGGCCTGCGGCTTTCCCGCTTTTGCCCATGCGTTTCTCAAGCAGGCCAATCCCGCCCCCGGCAGCAGAATAACCAGCCCGCCCGCCGCCGTGCTGCTCACTTATACCGAGGGGCTGGAAGTTCCGTTCTGCAAGGTCACCGTCAAGTCCCCCTCCGGTATTGCCGTGCAGACCGCCAAGCCCCAGCCCGTGTCGGGGCATGCAGACGAACTATCCGTGCCGGTGCACATCACGGCGCCGGGTAAATACACTGTTATCTGGCACGCAGTCTCGGTGGATACGCATCGCACCCAGGGCCACTTCTCCTTCACGGTCTCTCCCTGAATGGACGTAACCGGCTGGGTTCTGCTGCGCGCCTTTTGCCGCGGCCTGCATCTGGCTGGTTTTTTCTCCGCCTTCGGCACCATGTTCCTGTCCGCCACGCTACTGCACAAGCGGGGCGCCCTGAGGCTGCGGCGCTTGGCCTGGGCCGGATTCGCCGTGGCATGCCTGGGTGGGGCAGGGTGGTTCCTGCTGCAAGCGGCTGACTTCGCCGCCGCACAAAGTATCTCGGACGTCATCGGCGCCCTTCCCATTGTCGCCGGGCAGACGCGCTTCGGTACGCTGCTGCTGACCCGCATGGGGCTGCTATTGCTGGCGATGCTACTCTTTCAACGTGGCTGGCCCCGCTCAGCCGCGCTCATTGCCTTTGGTGGCGTGGTTGCTGAGGCGTGGCTCGGTCATGGCGGCGCCATGACTGGCTTTGTCGGCACAATGCTGCTGTTCTGCGCCGTCCTGCATATCGCTGCCGCCGCTATTTGGCTTGGGGCGCTACCCGCGCTCTATGTGGCGCTGAAGCGCCTGCCGGAGGATGCCCTGCTTCCCCTCGCGCAAAGCTTCTCTCCGCTGGGCATGGCCTGTGTCGGCACGCTGCTGGTCACGGCGATGTTTCAGTTCATCCTGCTCATCACCTACCCACAAGCGCTGTTCACCACCGCCTATGGCGCGGTGGCGCTGACCAAACTAGTGCTGTTCGCGGCCCTCATCGCTCTTGCAGTGCTCAACCGCTTCCGCTTCACGCCAAGCCTGCCCGCATCCCGCCCAGCATTGCTGCGTAATATCGGCGCGGAAGCCGTCCTCGGCCTAGCCGTACTGCTCGCCGCGGGGCTTATTCTACAATTAGAACCCCCGGCCATGGCTGACATGGCCGGGATGTAGCTCTCAGTGCGGCAGGATCTCGTCCTGCCACATTTCTTCCAGCTTCTGTCTGGGCGTAATCAGCGTAAATTGCCCGTCCGAGACCAGCACGGCGGCGGCGCGTGGACGGGCGTTATATGTGCTGCTCATCACCGCGCCATAAGCCCCGGCATCGAGCAGTGCCACGCGTGTACCGGGCGGCAGATTGGGCAGGGCGCGGTCCTTGGCAAAGCAATCGGCGCTTTCGCAGATTGGTCCAACCACATCGGCAGCGCTTGTGGGGCCGTGGAACAAGGCTGCGTCCACGGGCAGAATACCATGCCAGGCATCATACATGGCGGGGCGCATCAGCTCATTCATGGCGGCATCCAGCACCACAAAGCGCTTGCCCGCCTGCTTTTGTAGAATCACCGAGCCGAGCAGCAGGCCGGCTGGTCCCACCAGATACCGCCCCGGCTCCATCAGCAGTTTCACGCCCAGCCCGCCAACCTCCTGCCGCACCACGGCGGCAAAGGCGGCCAGATTCATCCCCGGCTCGTCGCCATAGCCAATCCCCAACCCGCCGCCGAGGTCCAGCACCGACAGGCTCTGCCCCTGGCCGCGCAGAGCCTGCACCACGGCGGCGGCTTTGGCGTAGGCCAGCCGGTACGGCTCGGGCGAGAGGATCTGGCTGCCGATATGCAGAGCTATGCCCACCGGCTTCACCCCCGGCAGCGCTGCGGCGTGCGCGTACAGCGCCGGAATATCCGCCGCCGCGATGCCGAATTTGTTCTCCGCCAGCCCTGTGGTGATCTTCGCATGCGTTCCGGCATCCACATCCGGGTTCATCCGCAGCGCCACCTGGGCCACCACGCCTAGCCGCGTGGCGATGCCGGAGATCATCTCCAGCTCTTCGGCGCTCTCCGCATTGATTTGCCCGACGCCTTGACCCAGTGCGGTCTCAAGTTCAGCGGCGGATTTGCCAACGCCGGAATACACAATATTCGCCGCTGCAATGCCCGCGCGCCGCGCGCGAAGGAACTCGCCCAAGCTGACGACATCCGCCCCGGCGCCCAGGCTGCGGAAGATATCCAGCACCGCCAGATGGTCATTGGCCTTCACGGCATAATGCACATGCACGGGCAGGTTCTCGGCCGCCAGCGCCGCCTGCAACGCCTTGAAGCGCGCCTGCATGCTGCCCGCGCCATACACCCATACCGGCGTGCCGTGCTTATCCGCGATCGCGTTCAGCGGCACGTTTTCAAAGCATAGCCCGTCCTGCGCGTGCAGGGAGAATGCAGGGCGCGCGGCGAGCAGATCGGCAAGGTCCGGTTCCAGACCGGAAAATCCCATGTCAGCCATTGTTATTGCGCCGGGTAGGTGTGAGGGTAGGTGATGTCAGCCGCCGGGCCGGGAGGCGTCGGCGCGCCGCGCCGCCCGCACCCAACCAGGGCCAGACAGCACATTGTCACAAGTAGCAATCTCATTTCAATTTCTCCAACCAGAGGGCAGCCGCCTTGGCCACGTTCGCCGGTGCCGTGCCGCCAAAGCTGGTGCGCGACGCCACGGAGGCCTCCACCGTCAGCACGCCGAAAATTTCCTGGGTGATGCGTGGCTCCACCCCTTGCATTTCAGCCAGCTCCAGCTCGGAGATGTCGATCCCCCGCTCTTCAGCCAACCGCACAATCCGCCCGGTGACGTGATGTGCATCCCGGAACGGCATCTTCAGCACTCGTACCAGCCAGTCGGCGAGGTCCGTGGCGGTCGAGAAGCCGCTGCCCGCGAGGGCGGCCATGCGCGCCGTGTCTGCCTTCATATCCCGCGTCATGCCGGCGGTGGCCGCCAGGCAGAGGCTGATTGCCTCAATGGCGTCGAACACCGGCTCCTTGTCCTCCTGCATATCCTTGGCATAGGCCATGGGCAGCCCCTTCATCACGGTCAGCAGCCCGATGAGCGAGCCGAAAATCCGGCCCGTCTTCGCCCGTGCCAGTTCCGCCGCATCCGGGTTGCGCTTCTGTGGCATGATCGAGCTGCCGGTGGTGAAGGCGTCGGAGAGCGAGATCAGCCGGTAGGGCGAGGAGCACCAGATGACGATCTCCTCGGCGAAGCGCGAGAGATGCATCGCCATGATCGACAGTGCCGAGAGGAACTCCAGAGCGAAGTCGCGGTCAGAGACGGAGTCCAGCGAATTCGCCGTCGGCCGGTCAAAGCCCAGTGTGGCGGCCGTGGCAAAGCGGTCGATGGGGAAGGAGGTGCCGGCCAGCGCTGCGGCGCCCAGCGGGCATTCGTTCAGGCGGTGACGGGCATCCTCCAGCCGCCCGGCATCGCGGGCCAGCATCTCCACATAGGCCAGCAGATGGTGCCCGAAGGTCACTGGCTGCGCCGTCTGCAAATGCGTGAAGCCAGGCATCACGCTGCCCGCGTGCTCGGCGGCGCGCTCGGCCAGGGCCAGCATCAAATCCTTCACCTGCGCCTGAATACCGTCAATGGCGCCGCGCACGAACAGGCGGAAATCCGTTGCCACCTGGTCATTGCGGCTGCGCGCGGTGTGCAGCCGCCGTGCCGCCTCGCCGATGCGCTCGGTCAGCCGCACCTCTACATTGGTGTGGATGTCCTCCAGCGCGTCGGAGAACTCGAACGTCCCGGCCTCGATCTCGCTGGCGATCTCCACCAGCCCGGCATCAATCGCCGTCCGGTCCTCGGCTGAGATGATGCCTTGAGCCGCAAGCATGGAGGCATGCGCCCGGCTGCCAGCAATATCCTGCGCCCAGAGCTTGCGGTCGAAGCCAATCGAGACATTTATAGCTTGCATCACCGCATCGGGTCCGGCACCAAATCGGCCACCCCATTGCAGCTGGCTCTTCACCGGAGTTTTATACTTGTCCGTCAACTTCAAGCGCCCCTTGCTCTCCCGGCGATCAATCATCGCCGCAGCCCCTGGATTAGCCGTCAGCGCCGCCTGGGGCAATCGCGCCCGGGCGCAGAGTACCGATTCCGGGCTACCCGATGCCGCTGATGGCTGGGGGCAGGCCACGACCGCCGCAGCGCCTCCGCTCGCCTTCAGTGATGTGGACGGCAACAAGCTGACACTGAAAGCGTATCATGGACATATCCTGGTGGTGAATCTTTGGGCCACTTGGTGCGGCCCCTGTACGGATGAGCTGCCGACTTTCGCCGCCCTGGAGCCCCGGATCAAATCCTTGGGCGGTCTCGTCCTGCCTATTTCCATCGACCTGACAGGTGCTGAGGTCGTCCGCCCGTTCTACGCTCGTGCCAAAATCACCAACCTGCCCATTTTGCTGGACCCGCAGGGCCATAACCTGGACGTGCTGAACGCCGACGGCGTTCCCATCACCCTCATCATCGACCGGCAAGGCAAGCTCGCCGCGCGGGTGGACGGCGCCGCCGATTGGAACACCCCGCGCGTTCTCGCTTTCCTGCACGAACTCGCCCAGGGTCATAACGGTGCGGGCGGAGCCATGCCGGTATAAAAAAAGCCGGGGAGACATTGTCTCCCCGGCTTCCAAGGTCTCGGCCTGCTTTAGGCGTGCGCGATGGGCATTGCGGAGGCCTGGGCCCGGCGCTGCTGCCACAGCCCGACGAAGTCGATCGGCCCCAGCAGCACGGGCGGGATGCCGCCGTCGCGGGTCACATCGGCCAGGATGTTGCGGGCGAAGGGGAACAGCAGGCGCGGGCATTCCACGAGCAGAATCGGCTCCTGCTGGTTTTCCGGAATGCCGTTCAGGGTAAAGATGCCGGAATAGGCCAGCTCGGCGATGAACACGACCATCGGCTTCTCTTCCGTGCCGCCATTGGCCTTGGACGGTGCCACGGTGCCTTCCGCGTGTACCGCCAACGTCACCTCGAACACCGTGTGTTCTTCTTCGATGCGGCGCACCTGTACATCCAGATTGATGTTCACATGCGGCTGGGTGCGCAGCTGGGCGAAGATCGCCGGCGCGTTAGGCACCTCGAAGGAGAGGTCCTTGGTGTATTGGATGTTCAGAACCAGGGGCTGGGCGGATGCGGCGGCATTGTCTGACATTCTGCATTTTTCCTGTTAAGGGTTCAGCGCCCGCCTAGCACGGCGGCACGGCCATGATAAGAGAGCCGCATGAGCGCGAAAATATTCATCGACGGCCAGGCGGGTACCACGGGCCTGGGCATTGCCCAGCGGCTCGCCGCCTTGTCCCACATCTCTCTCGTCACGCTGGGCGAGGCGCACCGCAAATCCCCCGAGGCGCGGGCGGAGGCAATGGCGCGCGCCGACCTCACCGTGCTGTGCCTACCGGACGACGCGGCCCGCGAGGCCGTGGCCTTGGCCCCGCAGGGCACGCGGATTTTGGACGCCAGCACCGCCCACCGCACCACGCCAGGCTGGGTCTACGGCTTCCCCGAACTCGTCTCCGGCCAGGCGGAGGCCATCGCCGTAGCCCCGGCGGTGAGCAATCCCGGCTGCTATGCCACCGGCGCCATCGCCCTGCTGCGCCCGCTCACCGCCTTGGGCTTGCTTACTCCTGAGCAGCAGCTCACCATCAACGCCATCTCCGGCTATACCGGCGGCGGCAAGGCAATGATCGCGGACCACGAGGCGCATGCCGGCCCGGCCTTCGAGCTTTACGCGCTTGCCCTGGAGCACAAGCACATTCCCGAGATCATGGAATATTCCGGCCTGGCGCGGCGGCCGGTCTTCTCCCCCTCCGTCGGGCATTTTCCCCAAGGCATGCTGGTCTGCATCCCGTTGTTCCTGGACCAGCTTCCCGGCACTCCGAACGCCGGGAGGCTGGCCGAGGCCTATGCCGACTACTATGCGGGGGCGGATAACATCATCGTTCAGCCCGGCCTGTTCACGGCAAATCTTCAGCCGGAAGTGGCGCGGGACACCGATACCCTGGAAATCTTCGTCGGTGGCAACCAGAGTTATGGGCATGCAATCCTCGTCGCCCGGTTCGACAATCTCGGCAAGGGTGCCTCGGGAGCGGCGGTGCAGAACATCAACCTTATGCTTGGCGGAGCGTAACTATGCCTGACACTCACATCGCGGCGAAATCTTCTGGTCTGCTCTATGCGTTGGGCGACCTCAAACCGCAGATCGACCCCACTGCCTGGATCGCCCCCACGGCGGTGCTGATCGGCGATGTCCGTGTCGGCCCTGGCGCGAATATCTGGTTCAACTGCGTGTTGCGGGCGGATACCAACCCGATCATCGTCGGTGCCCGCACCAACATTCAGGATGGCACGGTGATCCACGTGGACCATGGCGATCACCCCGCCATCATTGGTGACGACGTGACCGTCGGCCACGCCGCCATCATCCATGCTTGCCGCATCGAGAACCGCGCCTTCATCGGCATGGGGGCCACGGTGCTGGATGGCGCGGTGGTGGAGGAGGCTGGTTTGCTCGCCGCGCGTGGCTTCCTTGGGCCGGGCAAGCGCATCGGCAAGCAGGAGTTGTGGATGGGCAGCCCGGCCAAGCTCGCCCGCGTGATGAGCAATGAGGAGCGCGCCGGGTGGGACGAGACGGTGCCGCATTATCTCGGCCTTGCCGCGCACTTCCGCGACACGCTGAAACCCATCGGTTAATTCTTGGCAAAAGCCGCTGCCCTTCCTACACTTCAACTTATGAACGATCAGGAATTCGATACCGCCCTTGTCGCCGCCGCCTTCAGCCTTGGTGCCGAGGCCGGCTGGCGTAAGGTCTCTCCCGCCGCCGCCGCCCGTCATGCCGGGCTCGACCTGCCCCGCGCCCGCTCCCGGTTCGCGTGCACAGCCTCCATCCTGAAAAAATTCGGCCAGCTGGCGGATGCGGCGGCGCTGACCGGTGCCCTGGAGGATGGCCCGGTGCGCGACCGGCTATTCGATATTCTGCTCCGCCGGTTTGATTTCCTGCAGACCCACCGCCAAGGCGTTCTGGCGCTGATGAAATTCCTGCCGGCCTGCCCGCCACTGGCGTTCTGCCTGGCCGAGCTGAACATTGTCTCCATGGGCTGGCTGCTGGAAGGTGCTGGCGTGCCCTCCACTGGCTTGCGCGGGGCGCTGGCCAAGCGCGGTCTGCTGCTGGTTTGGGCCTATGGTGCCAAGGCCTGGGCGCAGGACGAGACAGAGGATCTCACCGCCACCATGGCCGCGGTGGACAAGGCCCTCACCCGCGCGGATTCCCTCGCTGCGCGCTTCACCCCGGCAGCCGGCAAGGCGCCGCGGTCTGAAGTTGAAGAAGCGGAAGAACATTCCCCTGAAGCGCCGCCTGCGGTAGAGTAGTCTCGCCGGGCGTCCCGGCGGTCCAACAAAAGGAGAGCCCATTCATGGCCAATACCCCTAACAAGCCCGCCGAGAAAACGTCCTTGCTTCCAGAATTCGATGTCAAGAAATTCTTCAGCGACCTTAAGCTGCCGGCCGCTCCGGATATGGAGGCCGTGCTCGCCGCGCATAAGCGTAATCTGGAGGCGCTGACGGAGGCGAACCGCGTGGCGCTGGAAGGAGCCCAGGTTGTCGCGCGCCGGCACAT
>JAQUAC010000096.1 GCA_028687415.1 Acidocella sp.
ACCGAGCGGGTGAGCTGGTCGGTGGTCACGGTGATGCGCACCAGGGTCTGATAATCGCCGGTACGGTCGCTGGTACCTTCAGCCACCTCAATGCCATGGTCACGCGCCAGCACCGGAGCATTGACCATATTCACGCCTTCCATCACCGGGCCAAGCAGACCAGCCAGGGCGGCGGCGTTCAGCGGGCGGTGGTTCAGCGGCGCTGCGGCGCCTTCATACTCGATCAGCACGCGCTTGAGCACACCGTCCTTGGCGTGGGTCAGCTGCCCGGCAAAAGCTCCCAGCAAGCGGCACAGCTCCATATAGGGCCGCAGGCGCGGCGCTTCCTCAGCTGAGACGCTCGGCATGTTCAGCGCGTTGGTCACCGAGCCGGTGAGCAGGAAGTCGCTGATCTGCTCGGCCACCTGCAACGCCACATTCTCCTGCGCCTCAGAGGTGGAAGCGCCCAGATGCGGGGTGGCGATCACGTTTTCCAGCTCGAAGAGCGGGGAAGCAGTGGCGGGCTCAACCTCGAACACGTCCAGCGCCGCACCGGCCACATGGCCGGACTTGATGGCGTCGTACAGCGCCGCCTCGTCCAGCAACCCGCCGCGCGCGCAGTTCACGATGCGCACGCCCTTCTTGGTCTTGGCCAGCGCCTCACGCGAGAGGATGTTGCGCGTCGCATCGGTCAGCGGCGTGTGGATGGTAATGAAATCGGCCTTGGCCAGCACGGTGTCCAGATCGGCCTTTTCCACGCCCAGCTGCACGGCGCGGGCCTCGGTCAGGAACGGGTCGAACGCCAGCACCTTCATCTTCAGCCCCACGGCGCGGTCCGCCACGATGGAGCCAATATTGCCGCAGCCGATCAGGCCGAGGGTCTTCGCCGTCAACTCCACGCCCATGAAGCGGTTCTTCTCCCACTTGCCGGCCTTGGTGGAGGCGGAGGCCTCCGGCAGCTGACGGGCCAGGGCGAACATCAGCGCAATGGCGTGCTCGGCGGTGGTAATGGCGTTGCCGTTCGGGGTGTTCATCACCACCACGCCGCGCGAGGTGGCGGTCTTCACGTCCACATTATCCACGCCGATACCGGCGCGACCGACGACCTTCAGGTTCGGGGCAACGTCCAGAACTTCTTTCGTCACCTTGGTGGCGGAGCGGATAGCCAGACCATCATACTGCCCGATGATCTCGCGCAGCTCGGCCGGGGTCAGGCCGGTCTTCACGTCAACTTCAACGCCACGCTCCTTGAAGATGGCAATGGCGGCAGGCGAGAGCTTATCGCTGATAAGAACTTTAACCATGTGAGGGATTCCCTGAATTTTTTGGAAGGGGCACTTTTTGTGAACAAAAAGCACCGCAAAAAACTTTGTCGGTCTGGAACATGGGCTTGGCGCCGCCAAGGCCCATGTTCAAAAGGCGCAAAAGTTTCCCGGCTCTAGTTTACAAAAAAGAACCGCTTAGAACTCCGCGGCGACGGTATCGATCGCGTAATCGATCCACGGCAGCAGCGCCGCGACGTCAGACGTCTCGACCGTCGCGCCACCCCAGATACGCAGGCCCGGAGGCGCATCGCGATACGCACCGGCGTCCAGCGCCACGTTTTCCTTCTCCAGCAGGCTGGCGACGGCTTTCGCGGCTTTCGCCTGGGCTTCGGCATCCAGCTTGGTGAACCAGGGGGCGGCAATGGCCAGGCAGATGGAGGTGCAGGAGCGGGTTTCCGGCGTCTCCGCGAGGAAGCGCACGCGCTCATTGCCTTCAACCCAATCCGCCACAGCCTTCAGGTTGGCTTCGGAGCGCGCAATCAGCCCCTTTAGCCCGCCAACGCCCTCGGCCCAGCGCAGGCCGTCCAGCGCATCTTCCACGCAGAGCATGGAGGGCGTGTTGATCGTCTCGCCAACAAAGATGCCTTCGGAGAGCTTGCCGCCAGAGGTCAGGCGGAAAATCTTCGGTAGCGGCCAGGCGGGCTTGTAGGTCAGCAGGCGTTCAACCGCGCGCGGGGAGAGGGCAAGCATGCCATGCGCGGCCTCGCCGCCCAGCACTTTCTGCCAGGACCAGGTGACAACATCGAGCTTGTCCCACGGCAGATCCATCGCAAAGGCCGCGGAAGTGCTGTCGGCAATCACCAGACCTTCACGGTCGGCGGGAATGAAATCGCCGGAGGAAAAGCGCACGCCGGAGGTCGTACCGTTCCAGGCCAGCACCACATCGTGGCTGAAATCGATCTGCGTCACATCCGGCAGGGCACCGTAGCCAGCCTTAATGACGCGGGCATCGGCGAGCTTGAGCTGTTTGACCACATCGGTCGCCCAGGCTTCGGAGAAGCTCTCATGCGCCAGCACATCCACGGGCCGCGCACCGAGCAGCGACCACAGGGCCATTTCCACGGCGCCGGTATCGGAGGCGGGCACAATGCCGAGACGCCAATCCGCCGGCATGCCGAGGATCGCTTTCGAGCGGGTGATGACTTCGTTGAGCTTGGCTTTCGGGCCTTTGGCGCGATGGCTGCGGCCGAGGGCAGCGCCTTCAAGGGCCGCCAGCGTGAAGCCGGGACGCTTGGCACAGGGGCCAGACGAGAAATTCGGGTTGCTTGGACGCGTAGCCGGCTTTGCGGCAACGGAAAAATCTGCCATAAAAACTCTCCCTTACAGAAGAAAAGCGCCCCATTGGGGGGGCGTGACCCGGTCAGCCCTCTAGCGCGTTTCTTCGCCCGCCGCAATACTTTCCTCCCGCCTCGCCGATTCTGAGAGATAAATGACCGATTTGGACAACATCGACCGTGCCATTCTCCGCCTGCTCGCGGCCGACGCCTCGCTTTCACTGAACGACATCGCGGACAAGGTCGGCCTCACCGCCACCCCGTGCTGGAAGCGCATCAAGCGCATGGAGGAGGTTGGCATCATTCGTGGCCGCATCGCGGTGCTGGACGCGGATAAGCTCGGCCTGCCGGTCTCCGTGTTCGTCTCGGTGGAAACCGCCGACCATTCCGCAGGTTGGCTCGCCCGCTTCGCCGAGGCCGTGGCCACCACGCCAGAGATCGTCGGCGCATGGCGCATGAGCGGCGATGTGGATTACCTGCTGCATGTCGTGGTACCGGACATCGCTGCCTATGATGCATTTTACCGCAAGCTCATCGCCGCCGTGCCGCTGCGCAACGTCTCCTCACGCTTCGCCATGGAGCGCATGAAGGACGGCGCGCTGCCGATCTGACCACCCCGCACGTTAAGAATTTCAAACATCCCGGCAGCGCCGGGCTGGTTTGCGCACGCGTGATTGCAACATAGCCACAAAACCGCCATGCCAACGCCGAATCATCAGGCATGCACAACATTTTTTAAACGTTACAAAAACCGTTAGTATTAAATATTATCGCTACCGCCATGATCTAAGTCAATTTTTCCTCAAGTTGATTGCAATTTTTTGTTAGCCTGTTAAACCGCTGAACACGAACAAAGAATTACGACGCTTTAATTTTTTGCAGTTTTTTTTGTAATTGCTACCCTAGGGGATCACGCATGAAAGTCGACATCAACACCGCTGTCAGCCAAGCAGTCACCTCCGTGCCCGACTGCCTTGCGGCAGGTTATGTCGATGTCGCTTCCGGCCTTCTTCTCTGCATCAAAACCGTGGACTCTCACCCCAGCGAAGTAATCGACCTGCTCGCCGCCGCGACCTCCGATCTGTTTCAGGGTCAAAACGTCGTCGCCGTGGAGAACATGTTCAAAAAATCCCGTGGCGTCGATTCTGCCCGCCACTACTTCCAGGAAATCATCATCAACAGCGACAATCTGCTGCATATCTTCCTGCGCGGGCGTAAATACCAGGATTATGTGCTCACCTTCGTGTGCCGCAAAACCGTCAATCTCGGCATGGCACTGACCAAGGCCCGCGCGGCACTCCCTGGCGTGGAAGAGGCCATCTGAACCACCGCCTAACAAAGCACAAAAAACGGGTTGAACCAGCGCTGGTTCAACCCGTTTTTATACCGCCGACACAAAATTAACGGCGCGCGGCCATCACGGCACACCTTTTGATGTTGAATACTCGAAATGCAGCGCCATACCCGGATGCACGATCGGGTGAATCGCATGTGCCGCCATCGCGCCCTCGGCGAAGCCCTGCAGGATCAACTTCAGCTTACCCGGATAGGTGGCGATATCGCCCACCGCAAACATTCCGGACAGCGAGGTCTCCATTGTCGAGGGCGTTACCGTGACATGATGCTGGGCCAACTCCAGCCCCCATTCCGCAATCGGCCCCAGCTCCATGGCGAGACCGAAAAACGGCAACAGCACATCCGCCTCAAGCTTGCGGGTATTGCCGTCCAGGTCAGCCACCTCCACCGCCGCCAGCGCGCCACCAGCGCCGTGCAGCGCATGCAGCTGATACGGAATCACCATTTCCACCTTGCCCGCCTCCGCCAGCGCGTCGAGCTGCGCCGCGCTCTCCGGGGCGGCACGGAATTTCGCCCGCCGGTGCACCACGGAAATATGGGCAGCGATGCCCTGCAAAGCCAAAGCCCAATCCACGGCGGAATCCCCGCCCCCGGCAATGACCACGCGCTTGCCGCGCAAATCCTCGCGCTTCTTCACGTAATAGCGCACAGCACCCGTAGCCTCATACGCCTCCAGCCCGTCCAGCGGCGGGCGGTTGGGGCCGAACGCCCCAGCGCCCGCAGCCAGAATCACGGCCTTCGCGCGGATCGTGTCCCCGGCATCGGTGCTAAGGGTGAAATCTCCCTTGGCTCCGCTCAGACCCACCACGCGCCGGCCCAGCAGCTTGGCGCAGTCAAACGGCGCGATCTGCTTTTCCAGCTGCGCGATCAGTTCCGCCGCCTCAATGCCCGGATGCGCCGGAATGTCGTAGATCGGCTTCTCCGGGTACAGCGCCACACACTGCCCGCCCAGCTCATCCAGCGCATCAATCAGCACGCAGGACATCTTCAGCATCCCACATTCAAAGACCGCGAACATCCCCGCGGGGCCCGCGCCAATAATCGCCACATCGGCCGAAATCTGTTCCATGCGCATATGCTCTGCCGCAGCGCCCTTTCACAATCAAGCGCATAGGCTAAAAAGCCCCCATGCGACTCACGCTCCAGGATGATTCAGACACCGAGGCCCTGGGCCGCCGCTTAGCAGCGCGCGCCCAGCCGGGCGACGTGCTGCTGCTGGAAGGCCCGCTGGGCGCCGGTAAATCCACGTTGGCCCGCGCCTTCATCCGTGCCTTGGCTGGCGACCCGCGCCTGACCGTGCCAAGCCCCACCTTCACCCTGGTGCAGCAATACGAGACCAAGCGCGGCACCGTGTGGCATTACGACCTCTGGCGCCTGGAGGGCCCGCAAGGGCTGGAGGAGCTGGGCTGGGACGAGGCGCAATCCGGCATCGTGCTGGTGGAATGGCCCGACCGGCTGGGTGACCTCACCCCGCCGCAGGCGTTGCACCTCACCCTCTCCCATGCCGGGACAGGGCGTGAAATAATTTTGACTGGAGACGATAGGTGGTTCGATGCATCCTGATACAGCGGTAATTCTATGCGCGGGGTTGGGCACGCGCATGCGCCCGCTCACGCTGACAACCCCAAAGCCATTGCTACCTTTGGGAGGGCGCCCCATCCTCGCCCATACGCTGGAGCAGCTGGTGGAGGCCGGGGTAAAGCGCGTCATCGTCAACGCCCATTATCTGGCGGCGCAGATAGACGCTTTCGCCGCCGCCTACCCGCAACTCACCGTCACGCATGAGGATAAGCTGCTTGACACGGGCGGCGCCGTCACCGCGATGATGGCCCAAAACCTGCTGCCGGACGCGCCGTTCTATATCATCAACGGGGACACCTATTGGGTGGACGGCCCCACCCCCACTTTGCCCCGCCTGCAAAAAGCCTTCAACCCGAAGACGATGGACGCCGCCCTGCTGCTTGGCCGCGCCGCCGGGGCGGTGGCGGAAACCGGCAGGGGCGACTTCCTCTGGCCGCGCGACGGTAATCTGCAACGCCGTGGCGAGCGCGATGTCGCGCCCTACCTCTTCTCCGGCGTGCAGCTGGTCTCCCCTGCTTTGTTCGCTGACGCGCCCCCCGCGCCCTTCAGCCTGAATCTGCTCTGGGACAAAGCCATTGCCGCCAACCGCCTCGGTGCCATTGTGCATGACGGCGTCTGGTTCCACCTTTCCACGCCAGAGGATCTGGCGCGCGCCGAGACCGTGCTCGCCGCGCGGGAAGTAGGGAACACCACTTGAAGGAAGCGGCGCGCGGGACTGGCGGGGCAGCCGCGCGCCACCCAAAAATTGGCGCTTTCCCGCCGGAAGCGCCATTCCTCCCGGCTCTGGCCCGGCTCTGGCTGGCCGGGGCGGGGCCAAGCCATGAGGGGCTGATCATCCTCCCCAGCCGCCGCGCCGCCCAGGCCCTTGCCGGGGCATTCCTGGCGGCCAATGAGGACCAAGCCTTGCTGCTGCCCCGCATTATCGCGCTGGGTAATATCGACGAGGCGGGGCTGATGCTCTCCGCCGGGTTCATGCTCCCCCCCGCCATCGCGCCGCTGCGCCGCCAAGCAATCCTGGCGCAGCTCATCCTCAAGCTGAACGGGCAAGACGGTGCCCCGGCCAAGCTGCACGCCGCCTGGGCCCTGGCGGCGGAATTGGCGGCGCTGCTGGACGAGGCCGATTACGCGGAGATCGACCTCGCCTCCACCCTGCCACATGTGGTGGAGGGCGACCTCGCCTCGCATTGGCAGACCACGCTGCAATTCCTGCAAATCGTCACCCATGCCTGGCCCGCCATCCTCGCGGCTGAGGGGCTAATGAACCCGGCGAAGCGCCTCTCCATGCTTATCGACGCGCAAGCCCAAGTCTGGAAAACCGCCCCGCCCCCGCATCGCGTCTGGATGGTGGCGGCGGAAGGCAACCCGGCCATCTGCCGCATGGCCCGCATCGTCGCCAGCCTGCCTCAAGGGAAGCTGGTTCTCCCCGGCTACGACCCCGCCCTGCCCGAGGATGCATGGGACGCGCTAGACGACAGCCACGCCCAATCCGGCATCACCCGGCTGCTGACCGCCATTAGCGCCACGCGCGGCGACATCTCACCCCTACCCGCCCCGGAGCCGGCAGTGCCGAAGGGCCGCTCGGAGGTGTTCTCCCGCGCCCTGCTGCCCGCCGCCTCTCTCTCGGCTTGGCAATCCCCGCCAGAGCTGAACATCGCCGGACTCTCCCGGCTGGAAACCGGAGACGAAGCCCAAAACGCCACCGCCATTGCCATGATCCTGCGCGACGCGCTGGAAGCTCCCGGCACCACCGCCGCGCTCGTCACACCCGACCGTGGCTTGGCCGCCCGCGTGGCCGCGGCCTTGAAGCGTTTCGGCATCACCGCCGATGACAGCGCCGGCGAAGCCCTGGCCCAAACCCCGCCCGCCACGCTGCTGCGCCTGCTCGCCCGCGCCACCGTGACCGATTACGCCCCCCTGCCGCTGCTCTCCTTGCTGAAGCACCCGCTCACCGCCGGCGGCCTGCCGCCACTGACCTTCCGTAACATGGCCCGCCGTGTGGAAGTGAACGCCTTGCGCGGCCCCCGCCCCGGCCCCGGTTTCGACGGCATCAAATTCCGCCTGCGCGCCGAGCATCAGGCCGAGCGTGACTTCCTGGACCGGCTGGAAGCCCTGCTCCGCCCGCTCACCTTGTCCGAAATCCTGCCCCCTGCCGAGGCGCTACGCCGCCTCATCGAGGTTGGCGAGGCCCTGGCCGCAACCGACGAGGCCGCGGGCGCGGAGGTGCTCTGGTCCGGCGAGGCGGGCATAGCCCTCTCCGAATTGCTGCTGGAAACCCTGGCCGCGCTGGAGGACTTGCCCGACATCCCGCGCAAGGACCTCGCGGACCTGCTCGACGCGCTACTGGAAGGCGCTTCCGTCCGCCGCCCTCGCGCCAAGGACGGCCACCCCCGCATCGCCATCTGGGGCATTCAGGAAGCCGCGCTGCAAAGTGTGGATATCGCCGTGCTCGGCGGGCTGGTGGAGGGCGTCTGGCCCGCCCCGGCGGAGCCCGGCCCC
>JAQUAC010000097.1:0-4820 GCA_028687415.1 Acidocella sp.
ATTTATAATCGCATTTCCTTTCAATTTGTGTATTCTAATCGCTTCTACACCATGGTAATCGATTCGAAATGTCCGACCCCAGCCTTAATGATGGAACCGCTCCTCTCGGCTACGCTTGGCTCCGCCGAGAACTCGACCTCGCCGTGCCAGCGCCTGCAGTTGAAAGCTACGTCATCCAAGGCGCCCGCCGCACAGAGATCCGCGGTCGGCATATAATCGAATTCTATCCCCGCCAGTATGCTACCGAGAGCATGGTTACGTCGCACCTCCGGTTCGCGCTCCGGCACGAACCGGTGGACATTGGGGTTTTAGTCGCCGCTCTAAAGGCTCTCAAGCCGACCGATATAGAAGCGTGGGTGCGCGCTGAGCCTACCGGCGGGTTCAGCCGGCGGACATGGTTCTTCTATGAAACCTTCACCGGCCGGACTCTGGATCTTGAGGATGCCCGGACGGGTAACTACGTCGAGGCACTCGATCCAGATCGGCATATCGTGGCTAGCCGGCGAAATAGCCCGCGCCACCGTGTCATCGACAATCTTCTGGGAGGCGTGGGCCTCTGTCCAATCGTACGCCGAAGTCCCCGTCTCGTCGATCAGATGGGCTTGCATGTCGATGCTGAGGCACGCGCGCTGATTGAGACGTATGATCCGGTCATTCTCGCCCGCGCCGTCAATTATCTCTACACGAAAGAAACGCGATCCTCTTTCGCCATAGAAGGGGAGACCCCGAGCGCAAGCAGGACAGATCGCTTCGTCGCCGCTCTCAAGGCTGCACCGAGCTTCAATCCCGATAAGGCATCACTGATCCAACTCCAAGGAGATATTGTTGACCCGCGCTACGCCGCTACCGATTGGCGGGATTTTCAAAATTTCGTTGGTGAGACAGTTGGCGGATACCGCGAGGAAGTTCATTTCATCTGCCCTCAGCCCCAAGACGTCCCTGGTCTGATGGACGCATGGATAACGATGACCAAACGTATCGTGGATGGCGCGGTAGATCCTGTTGTTGCCGCTGCCACCGCCGCCTTCGCCTTCGTATTTATTCACCCCTTCGAAGACGGAAATGGGCGCATACATCGTTTCCTGATGCATCATGTTTTAGCCAAGCAGGGCTACAGTCCCGAAGGTATTATCTTTCCAGTATCTGCAGCCATATTGAGAGATCGCCGGAGCTATGATGAAATGCTGCAAACTTTCTCCAAGCCCGTGTTGGAGTTTACACAATGGCGCTGGACGTCAGAGCAAGAAATCACCGTTACGAATGAAACCGGTGACCTATATCGATATTTTGATGCGACGGCGTTCGCTGAATATCTCTATGATCGGGTTGCAGACACGGTCCGACGAGATTTGAAGGAAGAGCTTGGATTTGTTGCCATTTTCGACCGTGCTCTCACTGATGTACGTGAAATCATAGACATGCCCGATCGACGAGCCTCATTGTTTGTACGGTTGTGCATGCAGAATGGGGGGCGCCTATCCGCCACAAAGCGTCAGCAGTTCGCCGAACTGACGGATGCTGAAATCGCGCGGCTCGAAACCGCGGTACAGCAGGCGATCACTGCCGAGACTGCCGGACACCCATAAGACTGCTGCTGGTTCGGTGACCAGCCGCTATGTGCACCACCTCGACAGTGTGCTGGTGGCCGCGGCCGAAATCCCCACTCTGCCATCGCTGCCATCTGGCACATTTTTCCGCCGCCGTTGACATAAGTCCCCTGAGTAGAACGCCATCTGTTTCGCCCAAACTGCGATTTCAGGAGCTATCGCGCATCGTATCTAAGCTGCGTTTCCCTAACCTGCTTCCAGTTTTCCTTGGCCCAATCGACCAACCCTTGCGTGGGACGCAGCAGACTTTTACCAAGATCTGTCATCTCGTATTCGACACGAGGCGGCACTTGTGCAAACACCTCACGGATCACCAGCCCGTCACGTTCGAGATTTTTCAAGGTCGCGGACAGCATCCGCTGTGAAATCCCCGGCACGGCACGTTCGAGTTCAGAAAACCGGGCGCGCCCCCCGAGGAGGTCGAGCGAAAGGACAACGAAGATTGTCCATTTGTCGCCGATCTTCGTCAGCAGTTCCCGGACGGCCAGCGGGTCCGAGCTTCGGCAGATGGCGGCGGGGTCAAGCTGGGCGGCTTTGCTCGGCTTTTTCATAACTTACCTCGGCGTAAGTGACTGATCTCAAAGTGCCTTCTTCTTCGAATGAGGCTTCTGATTTATATGTAGCTCTCAATTCGTAAGCAACATTGTAAACCGCAGAGAGCGCCAAATGCCAAATCCGAAATACGCCGCGTACGAGCCCGCCGCCCCTTACTTCGATCTGGTGCGCAAGGCGCTTGGCGATTTCGTCGATGGCGAGCACTTCTTCGACACTGTCACCGAAGACACCATCTACGAGGTTCTCTATGAGGTCCCTGGCTGGCCGCGCATCATCTCGGGGCGCACAGCCCTGATGGCCGCCTTCAGGGGTTATGTCGACAACATAGCGCTGCAATCGGCCGGCGAACTGATTGTCCACAAGACTGATGATGCCGCCGTCCTTGAATACGAGGTTCACGGGACGATCCTCGCCACCGGCGTAAAATACAACAACCGGTTCTGCTCGATCATCCACATCGCCAACCGCAAGATCGCCCATTGGCGCGACTACATGGACTCGCTCGCTGCCTGGAACGCCCTGACGGCGCGGGGTTAAGGCCATAAAAAAAATCCTGATGATTGACGTGAGCCCGCGGGGGAAAGAGTCGGCCAGCCGGGCGGTTGCCGACACACTTGCCGCGCGGCTGACCGCCCTCTATCCCTCGGCCCGGCTCGTGCGCCGCGATCTCACCGCCGAGCCTCTGCCCCATCTGGACGACACGACGCTCCGGGCGATCTCAACCAAGGACCCGGAAGAGGCGCAAAGGTTGCAGGATGCGGCGCGCCTGTCGGACCACTTGACCGGCGAGCTTCTGGCATCCGATCTTCTGGTGATCGCCACGCCGATGTGGAATTTTGGCATTCCCTCTGCGCTGAAGGCCTGGATCGACCTCGTGGTGCGGCCAGGCCGGACCTTCCAATACACCGGGGACGGTGTTCTCGGTCTGGCGAAGGACAAAAAGGCCATCCTGGTTCTGGCCTCGGGTGGCGTCTTTACGGAAGGCCCCTGGCGCGATTGGGACTTTGTCGAGCCCTACCTGCGCCAAATCCTGGGATTCATCGGCATCACAGATGTGCAGACCGTGCGCGCCGAAGGGATGAACATTCCCCCGTTGGCCGCCAGTGCCGTGGCCAAGGCCAACGAGGCAGTAAAGGAGCTGGCTTTGTAAGCGAGTGGTGGTTATGGGTCGGCCGCCAATCTGGCATGGCTGGTGAAGCAAAGGCAGATCGCGCCGCACATCCCGGTTTTTGATAAATCGCAGCGGACAGATGGTACCTGGTCCCGCGGGGATTTTACCTGGGATGACAAAAACGACCGCTATATCTGCCCAGAGGGCAAAACGCTCGTCCAATAGGGGCGGCCATTGGTGGCGAAGGTGAAGGGGACGCGGAATTGCTCCGTATCATGGACCCAAGGGCTGGTGGGCAGCGTCTCGTCCGGGGAGAGGATAATGTCCCGCGCGTAGCGTTTGGCCTGCCCCAATCGGCCTGGAACATCGGTAATGCCGCGCTTGGCCTCGATGACGCCGACACAGCTTCCCTCAATGAAGAGGGCATAATCCGCCGGGCCGCTGGCGGTGGGCCATTCCGCGATGGCGATGTTCTGCCCCGGCGCCGGGCGCGTACCGTTGGCGTGGCGGAGCAGAGCAGTATCCACAGTCCAGCCCGCCGCGCGGAGCTGGTCATCAACGAGGATGCGGGTGGTAGCCTCATCCAGCTCGATCTTTTCAGCCTGTTGCTGGCCAAGCTGGGTGAACAGGGCGAGTTGCGGCGCGGGGGCGGCCTGGGCCGCTGCTTGCACGGCTCTGAGTGCAGTTTCGGCCTGCTTCAGCCCGGCTTCCGTCTCCGTGGCATATTGCTCCCAGAAGGCACGGTCCTCCTGCGCGGCATGGGTCTCGTCGAGGGCTTTCAGCCGGGCTTCCCGTTCCTCTTCCGCCGCCAGCCTGGCCTTGGCCGCGCGGTCGGTACTGGCTTGCACCTCGGCGCGCAGCTTCTCCACCTCTTCCCGGAGCGCGGCGGAAGCGTCCACCGGCGGCGCGGGTGGAATGAACGGGCCGGGCTTGAAGTTGGAGGCGTTGTTGTAGGTCTGGTGGAACCACACCGCCGCGAGCCGCGCGATTTTTAGGGCTTGCAGCGCCTGGCCCTGGGTTCCGGCATCCTCATGGGCCGCCGTATTGCCAACTTGCTTGAGGTGGAAGAACAAATCTGCCACCTGCCGAGGCAGGATAGCCCGGGCGCGAAGGGCGCGCAGCGTGTCATCAAAGCTGGTGCCGGGAGAGGGTAGCAGTCCGTTACGTGCGGCGATGTCCTTGGCGATAAACTCGCCCATTTGCCGGAGCTTAATCAGCGCGCCGGGGGCGTCATCAAAGAAATACCGCTCGGCCAATGCCCCAAGCCGGGCAAGGCGCTCATCAGCCGCCGCCAGAAAGCTGAAATTGCCCGATGCCTCCATATAGGGGAGCCTAGTCGATTTTGGTACAGATTCAATATACTGCGGGAAGGGAGGCCCTTGGAACCGAATGCCAACGAAAATCGGAGACGAAAAAATGGATATTGAGTCAGGCCGTTGGGTCCGGCTGATTGATGCGGCTGCATTTGCCCTGACACTTCATGCGGAGCAACGCCGCAAGGGCAGCAACACACCTTACATCGCGCATCTGCTCGGCGTGGCGAGCCC
>JAQUAC010000097.1:4830-7996 GCA_028687415.1 Acidocella sp.
TGCCGGTTTGTTGCATGACGTCATCGAGGATCAAGGCATCGAGTAGGAGCCTGTCATAAAGTCGAAATACGGCCCGCGTGTGGCCGCCATCGTGCGCGGCTGCACCGACGCGGCGACGCTCCCGAAACCGCCCTGGCGCGCGCGCAAGGAAGCCTACATCGCGCACCTTGAAGGCGCAGGGCCGGATATCTGGCTCGTGTCATGTGCTGACAAGCTCTACAATGCCCGTGCCATCGTTACCGATTTGCGCGCCCTGGGCGAGGAGATGTTCTCGCGGTTCACCGGCGGCAAGGAGGGTACACTCTGGTATTACCAAAATCTAGCCACGGTTTTCGCGCGCATCATGCCGGGAAGCCTGTCTTCGGAACTTGGCGTGGCTGTGGAGGAGATGAGGCGGCTGGTAGGATGATCCGCCGCCGCGCGCCAATTCTATTCGCGCCCGCCAATGGTTAAAGATAAAGATTCAATGTTGAAAAACAAAAGAAGAATCAGAGTCTTTGAATAGAATCACTAAGTACAAGCTCTTCTCTAATCCGAACTTCCCAAGCGGAGAGGGTTCCGGTTGCTGCCACAGTTCGCCTAACCAGACCCCGGAAACCGGGACGTCTGGTTAGACTGCGACAGCGGAGGCACTTCCCGAAGGGAGCCGGGCCCCATGGCTGCAAGCATCCGGCAACGCGCGCCGTATCTCAGGTCTACCCGGCCGGAGAAAAAGGGCGCTTGGCGTGACAAGGCTGCCCGTCTTCCTGCGTTCCGTGTTGCGCCCCGGTAAACCGGCGGACGACCCGCCCAGTCACTAGGCCCCGGCTGTGCAACAGTTCCCCCACGGTTGCCGGGTTGTACCTCCGATGCGGCGCCGCCAGTACTACCCGACCACGGCATCGGCTTTCTCACCCGTCAGCAGTTTCAGCCAGTGACTCTGCGGAAGAGCGACCCGGACGAAACACGCCATCCAGGCCCGTGAAAGCTGCCGTCACGACTTGTGAGGGAGCGAATTTTCATGTGGGTAGAGGTGATTTTTCCTCAAACACAAGCAACCAATTGTGCCGTGATCCTTCAAACCTTGAGCAGTTCCAGGAGCGGATCAAAAGCATACATCGCGGCACGGCGCCCCGATGCGGGTTCAATGACCCGAAGCAGCCCCGCCTCAACAAGGCGGCGCGAAAAGGTACGGGCCGATGTGGCGGGAATCCCTGACCTGTCAATGAAACGATCGTTGCGGAAAATCGGACTGGCAAACACGAAATCGAGGGCTTGGTCATGGTACTGAGAATTAAGCTCCTCACGGAACCGCTCCCGCATGACCGTGTAGAGTTGGAAGATCGCGTCTGCCATGCTGACATTGACGCTGGCTTGCTCGTGCAGCGCGTGCAGGAAAAAGGCCACCCATCCGGTCCAGTCGCCGGATGCTGAAACGGCCCGCATCCGCTCGATATATTCGTCCTTGTGCGTCTCGAAATAGCCTGACACGAAGAAATTGGGCTGGCTCAAGACCTTCAGTTTCCAGAGCATCAACGTGATGAGCATCCGCCCAATACGGCCATTGCCATCCTCGAACGGGTGCAGCGCCTCGAATTCCACATGCGTAATTGCTGTTCGGATGAGTGGCCGGAGCGGGCTTGCATTCATAAACTGAACCAGCTCAGCCATTGCAGGCGCGAGTTGCTCCGGGGCAATCGGCACGTAGTAAATCTTCCCGCGTCCGTTATCGCCAATGTAGTTCTGCTCGGTCTTATAGCTTCCGGGGCGCTTATGCGCTCCCCGGCCGAAAGAAAGAAGCTGCTGGTGGGCAGTCCTAACCAGGGCCTCGCCCAGGGGGAAGCCATCCGCGAGGGCCTGTTGAGCGTTACGCATGGCGCGGGAGTAAAGAAAGGTCTCGACATCATCGTTACGAGCCTCCCGGTAAGGGTCTGCACTGCCCGCATCTTCCTCGGCCTCCAGCCGGTACACCTCCTCGATAGTGGAGATGGTTCCCTCCATTCGGGATGATGTCACGGCGTCCTGGCGGCGCAGAGGAGCAAGAAAAAGCTCGCTGTTCACCATCCCTGACATCTTGGCGTCATAGCGGGCCAAGGATGCCGCTGCTTCTTCGAGAGGGCCAAGAAGAGCTTCATAATCGAGCGTCTTCGGTGGAAAGGCTCCGCTGTGGTAAGTTACAGCATCCGATAAATCATACGTTTTGATAACCATATACGCGCCTATTCTGCCACCAAGTCGGTTTGACGCCACCCTAATGTTGTCAAACCACGTTGACAACAGAAAACAGCTCCATTTCGTCGTCAAGCTGATTTGATGCTGGTGTAGTATCGTCAAATGTTGTTGATGACGGAGTTTGGCTCAACTCTATCGCCAAACGGTGTTTCCTCACGCCTACCCGCTGCACGGGCCACAACGATAGACCCTATCTTGCCCGCAGCCCCCCGCATAGCCTCTCCGACAGCCCTACAGGGAGAAGCGAAGAAGGTAGGGTTGGCACACGCCAAGAAGAAGCAGCTGGTTTCCGCGTCGGGGTGGTGGAAACATCTGCGATGGACAAAGCGGAAATTCTGGAAGAAACGCCGCCGGGAGGAACAATGCCGCGCGGCCCGTGAAGCTGCCTTATGCGGTGCCAAAAGCTGGTGGGAATGAGGCGGGTTTTTTCGGCTGCTGCCTATATGCTGCCTGTTTTGAATTTCAGGCTGCGAGAGCGGCTTCTAACTTATTGAAAAGATGGCGGACCCGGCGCGATTCGAACGCGCGACCTTTGCCTTCGGAGGGCTATTATTGTCATCTGACGGGGGTTGAGCAGGTCAGATTATCATCAAACAAGTCACTATAATTATTGTAATTTATCTTGCTGTGCTTTGCGCTTCCACGCTATGCCATGAGTTAACATGCGCGCTATATGCGCGCTAAGTTAAATAACGCAAGCGGGCGTGAGGCACATGGCGGAGAAGGTAAAAATCGGCTTGCGCGAGGTCCGGGCCTTACAACCCGGCCAGACCATCTATGATGCAGCGGTTCCGGGATTTGGCGCGCGGCGGCAAAAGGACTCGGTTCAATATGTGCTGCGCTACCGCACCGCCGAGGGCCGCCAGCGCTGGTTCACCATCGGCCGCCACGGTGCGCCCTGGACGCCCGATAGCGCGCGGGATGAGGCAAGGCGGCGGCTGGGCGAAATTGTCAC
>JAQUAC010000098.1 GCA_028687415.1 Acidocella sp.
CCAGCCGCGCCAGCGCCTGCTCCCAGCCTTGGGCATGGCCGAGCGTCCAGGACCAACCATAATGCAGCCAGCACGTGGCTGTCACAGTAGCGATGGGCTTCAGCCCATGACTACGAACAATGCCCAGCTCCGCCGGGGAGAGCGTGGCAATCCACGGCGTGCGGTTGGCGGCGGCGGCCTGTAGCCGCTGCATGGCCCCGGTGGGCACCCGCCCGCCGCGCAAATTCATCAGAATATCCGCCTGCCGCCGCAGGGAGACCTCCTCCCTCGCCTGCTGCTCGGGCGTCTTGCCCTTCAGGAAATCGAACAGCCCCATCAGCTGGCCATGAATTGCTGCAGCGAGGCGCTCAAGGATTGCGCCTGCGCCGAAGCCTTCTTGGTCTCTTCCGCCAGCCGCGCGAACCACGAGGCCGGATCGAGCGTCTTGGTGTTCAGCGTGATGCCGCGCACCACCATGGCGATGCTGGCCTGCAACCGTCCGCCGGAAATGTCCAGCCGGTAGAGGTTCTCGCCAAGTTCGATGGTCACACCAACAATCTTGCCGGTTTTGGAGAAGAAGCCCTTCTGCTCCCGCACCGTCACCAGCTCGGGCAGCGCCTCTTTCAGCCGCAGCGCGAAGGCGCCGAGATTAGAGGCCGCGTCAGAGGAAAACCGCCGCAGCCAGGCAGCCTGCATATCAAAGTCGAGATCGCTCACTTCTCAATGCCCCGCGCATTTACCCCCTGCATGCCGGTGACGAGTTTGTTGCGGATTTCCGCCAACTTCTGCTCACGCACGCTGTCCTGCGCGGCAATCTCGCGCTCAATGTCGATAACCTCATGCATGGTCTTGATCGTCTCATCCGCCACCTGAGCCAGCACGTCGATATTGCGCTGATCGCCGCCTAAGCTGCGCGCGGCGGAGGTCGCGGCGTCATGCGCGCCCTTGGAGGCCAGCAGCGAGATCTGACGGTTGGCTTCATCCAGCTTGGCGGCTGCATCCGCCGCGTTGCGGATTTCCACCTGCACCACGGCCTGGCTGGCCACTGCCATCAGGCGCGGAATCACCACCAGCAAACCGTTGGACACCTTCATCATCCGCGTCTCAGCGGCGGCGCGGTTCTGCTGGATGATGGGGATGAGCATGGCCGACCCCACCAGGGCCTCGCGCATATCCGCCACCTTGCCCCGGAAATTGGCTATGGAACCCCGGAAGGCCTGCACCTCGGCGGCATCCGCCGGGTCGCCGGTTTGCACCGCGCGCAGGCGTTTGGCTTCCAGCTCATCCTCAGCGCGGTCCAGCGCGAGCTGCCCGGCGGCGATGGCGATCTTGAGATCGTTCAGCGCCTGACGAATGGCAATGGATTGCTGATCCAGCAGCTGGATGGAGACGGCAAGGTCAGCCTTGGTCTTGCGGGCCTTGGCCTGCTCCTGGTCCATGAGGGTGAGGAACTGCTTGCGGTTCTCGCTAAAGCCCTGAAAGGCAGTACGCATCTGCGCGATGCCGCCCAGCAACCTGCCCATCATCCCAGGACGCTTCACCCCGGCGGCGGCCTCCGCCTGCAAATCCGAGATGCGCAAAATCTTGATGCCGTCGATGACGGCGGCGGCAATCTGCCCAGCCTCGCCCGCATCACCCAGGCGCACGCCTGAAAGCAGCTGGCGGGAGGCCGCGGCAATGCCACCCAGCACGCCCTCGCCATGCGCGAGCAGGCTGGTGCTCTGGGTAAAGTCGATCTTTACCGCCTGGGCCTGCGCTGCCGCCAGCTCATCCGGCGGCAAATTCGCCACATCCACGAGCCGGGCAGGCTTCAGCGTGGGAGCCAGTTCCGGCGCCGTCACTTCCTGGGCTGGTCCGGGGGTGGGCATGGGCGCGGGCGGCGCGATATCATTGAAAATGGAAAGATCGAGCGGGGCGGATAACGTCTCGTTCATGCGGCAACTCCGGCGTGTAGCAGAAGCCTAGCACGGCGCCGCGCCACAAAAAAAGGGCGGCACCGAAGCGCCGCCCTGATGTCTCAATATTCTTCGTCAGCGACGTAGGAACCGATGCGATGCACCAGATCCGGCTTGCTCTTGGCGAGCACCGCGCCGTAGATCAGCGACAGGACAAACAGCCCCAGCGCCATATAGGGGTAGATGTTGAAGGGGAACGGCTGCCCAGGCTGCACCAGCCCCCAGAGCGGGAACAGCATGGCGCCGGTACCGGCCAGCGGCAGAATAAGATGCCGGATGACACTGAAATCCTCGCGGTGCTTGCGCAGCATGTACACCGGCAACGCCAGGTTCGTCAGCAGATAGGTGACGATAACCGGGATGGTGCCGAGCGTGCCCGTATCCTCGAACAAGGCCACCGGATCGATGTCATAGATATAGCCAAACACCAGCACGATACCGAGCGCGACCAGGATATAGGTCCACATCGCGGCATGCGGCGTTTTATGCTGCGGGTGGATCTTGCCGAAGAACACCGGCAGCAGGCCCTCACGCGAGGAGCTGAACAAAATCCGCGCCTGGGCGTTGGTCAGCCCGATGAGCGAGGAGAAAATACTGGTGACACCGGCAATGTAGGCAACAATCAGCAGGCTCGCCGCTGAGACCTTAAAGGCATCGACGAACGGGATGGTGGAAGCGCTGATCGCGGCGAGATTGTTATGGAAGGCGGTTTCCGTCGCGAAGGCGAGGAACATGTAGAGAATGCCGATGGAAAGTGTGCCGGTGATGAGGGCGCGCGGCACGTTACGGCGGGGGTTGGTGGTTTCCTCCGCCAGCATCGCCGAGTTCTCCCAGCCGATGAACAGATAGATGGCGAGCGGGAAACCAAGCCCAATGCCCTTCCAGCCGCCGGTCACGCTGGAGACCAGCAGCGGCGCCCAGGAGATGGCGGCATGGTTCACGACCAGCATGACAACCGCGCCTACCAACAGCAGGAAGAGCTCGAAATAAAAAAAGATCGCCGCCCAGGTCGTGGAAAGGCTGATACCGCGCGAGACCAGCAGCCCGACAATGGCGGTAACAACAACGCTGAGCACCTGCCAGGGAACATTAACGCCAAGGAATATCTGCAGCGTGCTCGCCGCCCAGCCGCCGGAGATGACAACCACCGAGGCCGCCGCGATACAATAGCCGACAACCACGAAAATCGACGCCGCCGCACCGGCGACCGGCCCGAAGGTCATGCCGATGAACGTCACAAACGACCCGGTGCTGGGGCGGTACTTCGAGAATTCCGCCAGCGTGTTGGTGAGGAACAGAATCACCACCATGGCACACAGAATGGTGAGCGGCGCGCCAACGCCGGCACCGCCAACAATAAGCCCGAAGCCGAAAAAGAAGCTCATGGCCGGAGCGATATTGGCCAGCGTGGACGCAATAATCTGCGAAAGACCGAGGCTGCCGCGCTGCAGCCGCTCCCCGTCCCGGGTGATTGTACTCATTTTTTAATTCCCTGTAGGCTTTATAAATTTTATGCCCATGACGACATGGGGGCGGAAACTCTGCCATTCGGCGAGTTTCGTCAATACTTTTAACTTAGACGAATAAAATGCCCGCCTTACAAACTATCTATAGTTTAGTATAACTAACCAAATGACCATACGCCTTTAAGCCTCGGCGATCAGCCGCCCGCTTTCCTGCATCCCCAAAGCCTGGAGCGACCGCAGCGCCGCATTCAACCCGCGGTTGAGCTGCTGAGCACGGCGGTTGGCGCTCACCGAACGTTTGGCAAAGCGGGCGAGGGCGACGCGCAGCGCCTCGGCCAAGCCAGCGGCATCCTCTTCCTCGATCTTGCGCAGCTGCGCCGCTGCGGCCGCGAGGTTGCAGGCGCCGAGCCTGCCCATGGTCTCGGCGATTTCGGCAAAAGCGGGGGAAGCGGTTTTCAGCGCCATCTCCACCGTGGCCGCGGCCTCCGAAATCTCGTTCGGTTTGCCGGTCAGCATCAGCGTGTCGAGATGTTGCAACTTGCGGCTCAGATCCTCGACCAGTTCCAGCCCCTGGGCCAGTATCGCCGACACCGGCGGCAGTTCGGGCAGATCCGGCACGGAATTCACTGGACGGAACTGACCGGCGATGTTCATGCTTTTGTCTCTTTCAATACAGTGGCGATCGCCTGGGCCAGATCTTCCGGTGCTACATTGTAGCTGCCGGCGGCAAGCGCGCCGCGAATCTGTGTTACCGCCTCCTGGTTAACCCCTTGTGAGTCGCGCGCGGCGGAGAGCAGCTGGGTGCTGGTCTGCGCTGCCTCGCTCAGTGTCACGGCTTCGGTCTGCGGCATGCTGCCACTCCCTTGGTTCTGCTGCACGCCACCTGCGGCTACGCCGCCCTGCCCGCTCACGGGCTCCGGTGGCGGCGTCTGCGAGAACGGCGGGATCGTGTTGCTCATGCGGCTAGCACGCTTTCAGATATTTTTGTCATGTCGCGGTCGAGAAAGGCCAGCGCCGCCTCAAAATCGTCCAAAGCTGCGGTGCTATTTTCCGTATTGGCGCGCAGCAGCGTAAAGCGCAAGGCGGAATAAACTGTCATCAACGCCGGGCCCAGGGTGCCGCCATCCTTGGTGTCCAGAATCCCGGTCATCAGGTTCAGCAGCTCGTCCGCCCGGGCGATCATCGCCGCCTTGGCTGGAATATCGCCTGCCTCGATAGCCGCCTTGGCCTTGCGCCCATACAGCCGTAGCCCCCGCCACCCCTGGCGGAGCCAGTTCACATCCGCCTTGCCGTCGAACATCGTGGCGCGATACTCGCTGATCATGTCCGTGTTCATGGTACCCCGTTAACCGCTGCTGGAGGATGTGCCGCTGAAGATATTAAGGTAGGTCTGCGTGATGGACGCCGAACTCGCCTTGGTCTCGGCAATCGTGTACTCATTGATAAGGTTCTGGATTTGCGCTGTATCCTGCTTTGTCAATTGCTTGATCTGGGTTTGAATGGACGTAACGACCCCATTCAGTGAAGCCGTTTGCGCGCTGATAAAGCCGCTGGTCTTCGTCGCATTCCCCGTGCCTGCACTGCTGGAACCGCCAATCGCACCAACGGTAATGCTGTTGAGCGTCTTGTAGAGGCTGGTCACCAGGTTCTGCACCGCCGTCGGGTTCTTGGCGTATTCGCTGGCAAAGCTGGCGGAATTGAAGCTGACCGCGCCGGCGCTGTTGATGGAGAGGCCCACGGCGCCGGCGCTCACCCCGCTGGCCACCAGACCGCTCACCGACGACATCAGTTCGCTCTTCAATTCCGTGGCGGAAAAATTACCCAGCAGCGCGCCGGACTTCGCGGCGCTGCCGCTGGCGGCGCTGGAAGATGAACTCGCCGACACAAACTTCGTCTGCGCGGCGATCGCGGAGATGGCCGCGTTGAGGCCCGTGGCCACTCCCTGCACGGAGGTGGAAAGATTGGTGGGCGCGGAACTGACGGACAGCGCGGCATTGCCGGGGCCGACAAGGGAAATGGTGACACCGGCAATGGCGCTGCCCAGCGTGTTGCTGGCGCTGACAATGGGCACGCCGTTAAGGGTGAGGGACGCATCGGCGGCGGATTGGGCCAGCGTCTCGCCACTATTGAGCGTGCTGGAGCTGGGGTTGAAATCAAACTGCGCCAACGCCCCGGTGCCGGAAACCGTAAAGGCGGCTGACCCGCCCGTGCCGCTGCTCTGCATCACCAGCCGCGCCCCGGCGGCGGTGCCGATCACGCTTGCCTTCACACCACCTGTCTGCTTATTGATGGCCGCGGCAACGCCATTCAGCGTCAGGCTCCCGGAGCCAACGGAAATCGTTTCGCTCTTGCCGCTTTGCAGCGTGAACACAAGGGACCCCTTGCCGCCCGACAAGGTCGCCGCCCCGGAGCCAAGCAAGGATGAATAAACTTCCTGCGACTTCGCCAGGGTTACATTTGTCAGGTTATAGGAAGCCGCCGCGGCTGTGTTGCTCACGGCAACAGTCGCCACGGTATTGGCGCTGGTCGTGGCGGATTTACTGTTGATCGTCCCGACATTCTTGATGTTCGACAGCGACTGGGACAGCGAGGACATCGCCCCGCCGATCTTGCCCCAAGCGGAAATATCCGCATTCTCGGTCGCGATCTGGGTTTTAAGCTGGGTGATCGGCGCCTGCAGCTTGGTTTCATACGTGCTGACCTGGGATGAAATCGCCGATGAGCTGAGCGCGCTGACAGAGGTCATGAATCACCTGTTGAAAGTTGAAAAGGCCAGAGCCGGGGCGTTTTGCCCCAGCCCTGCGGTTTGCGGTTACGGCAGCAGCGAGAGGTAGGATTGCTGCAGCTGGGTCGAGGATTTCAGCGCGGCAACCCCCGCCTGCGCCTGGATCTGCGACTGCGTCAGCTTGTTGCTGACAGCCGGGATGTTGGCATCCTGCACCACACCCAGCGCCGTATTCAGGTTCTGGCTGGTGGTGTTCATATTGTTGATGTTGGCGGTCAGGCTCTGCTGCACGGCGCCCAGCTGCCCGCCCTGATTGTTCAACCCGGCCAGAGCATATTTGATGACATTGATCGCCTGATTGGCGCCAGCGGTGGTGCCAACGTTGATCGCCGCCAGAGAGTTCAGCGTAGCGGCGCTGTTGCCGACAGAACCTGCACCACCAACAGAGAAGGCTGCGCTGGACTGGAACTGCACCTGCCCCTGCTGGATATCGGCAGCGGCAACCGCCGCACCGCCCTTCTGTGTGACCACACCACCGCTGGCTGCCGTGCCAACAGCCGTAAACTTGATGTTGTTACCGGTTTCCTGGGCCAGGGTGAGGTTACCGCTGGCGCTGGAGGCGACAACACCGCTGGTGCTGGTCTGCTGGTTGATCTGAGACACAGCTTCCGAGAGGCTGGATGCATTGACCTTAACCACACCGCCAATGGTACCGGCCGCACCAGAAGCCTGGAGCGAGAAGCCGTACATGCCGTCAGTCGTACCTGCGGCCAAGCTGTAAGTCGCCGTGTTGGTCGCCTCCGCCTGCACACCCGTTGTGCCGGAGACATTATTGACCGCCGCCGCCACCGCAGCCGCGGATTCCGTCGCGGTGGCGGTAAACGAAGCAGAGCCGCCCGTCGGCCCGGTGATGCTCACAGCACCCGCGGTATATTTGCCCGCGGCCGAAACAGCAGCACTGGCAGTGTTACTCCCCGTTTTATAGGCAGCAGCCATACCGGTGGCATACATGCCGATATTGCTGGCGGAGGTGTTGCCGATCGAGAGGGTCATCGTCTGCCCCTCATTGGCGCCCACCTGGAACTGCTTGCCGTTAAAAGTGCCATCGAGCAGGTTGATGTTGTTGAACTGCGTCTGGCTGGCAATGGTCGAGACCTGACCGGTCAGCTGGCTCGCCAGAGTCTGCAAGGATTGCGACTCAGCGGCGGTCTGCGTGCCGTTGGCGGCCTGCACGGCGATGGAGTTAAGCTGCTGCACAACGCTGACCTGCTGGGTGATGGCGCCCTGCGCCGTCTGCAGCAGAGAGACGCCCTGGTTAGCGTTGGAGATCGCCTGCGTCAGGCCGTTCAGCTGCGAGGTGAAGCCCTGGGCGGTGATGTAGCCAGCCGGGTTGTCAGCGGGGGAGTTGATCGACAGACCGCTGGAGAGCTAGCTTTCCAGGCTGTTATTGGTCGCCGACGTATTCGCGATGGAGTTGAGCGCCTGCAGCGCCCCGGTATTGGTCAGAATAGAACCTACGGCCGACATAGTGAGCTCCTTGGTGTGTGGTTGCCGTACCCATTCATTCGCGTATCAGGATTGAAGTTTTCCTACTTTCACAACTTTAAATTTAGCTGCCGCAAAAAAAATCGCGCGGCGCTACTGCAGCTGCACCACCGGCCCGTTGGCCGTGACCTGCGCGGAGAAGTGGCGGCCGGAGGAGGGGTTGGTCAGCAGAATCGTGTCGCCAATCCGCCCGGACTGGTCCGCCACGGCGTTGACCGACAAAATCACGCCGCCGCTCAGCACCTGCACCGCAATCGTCTGCCCGGCCTTCACCACCAGCG
>JAQUAC010000099.1 GCA_028687415.1 Acidocella sp.
GCCCGGCACCATCCAGTTGGCGAGGTCCCCGTGTTCGGAGACCTGCAGCGCGCCGAGGATGGAAATGGCGATATGGCCGCCGCGGATCATGGCGAAGCTCTGAGCGGAGTCGAAGAAGCTGGTGGTGGGGAGTTCCGTCACCGTCTGCTTTCCGGCGTTGATGAGGTCGGCGTCCTCCTCGCCCTCGAACGGGAAGGGACCTATGCCGAGCATGCCGTTTTCGGACTGGAGCTGAATGGTGACGCCCTCGGGGAGGTGGTTCGCCACCAGGGTCGGTATGCCGATGCCGAGATTGACGTAGAAACCGTCCTGCAGCTCGGCGGCGGCCTTCGCGGCCATGTCGTCGCGTGTCCACGGCATGTTATGCGGCCCTCTTGCGCACGGTGCGCTGTTCGATGCGTTTCTCGGTATGGTCCGGCTTGATGAGGCGGTTCACGAAGATGCCCGGCGTGATGATGTGGTCGGGGTCGATCTCGCCGGGTTGGACGAGAATTTCCACTTCCGCCACGGTCACTTTCGCGGCGGTGGCCATGATCGGGTTAAAGTTGCGGGCGGTCTTGCGGTAGACGAGGTTGCCTTCCGTGTCGCCCTTCCAGGCGTGGACGATGGCGAGGTCCGCGAACAGGCCGCGCTCCAGCACGTAATGGCGGCCGTCGATCTCGCGGGTTTCCTTGCCCTCGGCGATTTGCGTGCCGTAGCCGGTGGCGGTGAAGAAGGCGGGGATGCCAGCCCCGCCCGCGCGGATGCGCTCGGCCAGGGTGCCTTGCGGGTTGAACTCGATCTCAAGCTCGCCGGAGAGGAACTGTTTGGCGAAGGTGGCGTTCTCGCCCACGTAGGAGGAGATCATCTTTTTGACCTGCCGCGTTTCCAGCAAGATGCCGAGCCCGACGCCGTCGATCCCGGCATTGTTGGAGATGATGGTGAGGTCCTTCACGCCCGAATCCCGGATTGCCGTGATCAGCGCCTCGGGGATGCCGCACAGGCCGAAGCCGCCGGACATGATCGTCATGCCATCATGCAAAAGGCCAGTAAGAACCTCTCGCGGCGCTCTAAAGATTTTCCTAGACATCTTGTATCCTTATCTTAACCGACATTTCCTCCACAGGCATTTCTTAGCATAGATGGGGTCGTTTGCGGAAGGGGGCGGAATCCTACGGTAAGGCCCGAATCTGCGCATTGAGTGCAAACCTATGCGACACGTTGATTGTGATACGGGTTATGGAACAACAAAATCGGCTTTCGCGTGCCATTTTAGGGTCACATCTCAAACACTCGTTTGGGACACATAGTCGATCAGGCCATTGAAACGCGGGGCTTTGCCGCCAAGCGTAGGATTCCGCCCCCTTCCGCAAACGACCCCTAGATCGCTGCCTGCCGCGCGTGCGACAATCCTTCAATGGGTTCTGTTCAGGGCGAGGGGATGTCCCGTCGGATGTTGAATTGAGGGGAGCGGCGTTGCCTGCCTTGAGCTTGTAAGCTCGGGGTGTCGAATCCACGGAGAAAGGCCCACACTCTTGCCCCTTTACGCTGCTTCCAGCGTCCGCAAAGGTAAACCTTCTCGGACAACCGCTGTTTTGGCTTGTGACCACTTTTTACCCTTATCCCGAACCTACCCCGGACTGGCCGGCTAGCAATGAAACGGGCCAGGGGTGTTCGCTCCGGAACTTGAAATCCGCCGAATTATCCATATTTTTCAATTGACTAATCTGCATATCGTCAGGCTCAGAACCTAACGGAAAGCGCCACGGAGCCATACTGGAAGGCGGGGGCGGAATGGTGGAATTCCGGCGTCTCGAACGTTTCCACGGCGGAGAGCCGCACGCCGCGATAGATCACCGCCGCGCCGAACTCCAGGTCGCCCTGCCAATGCGTCAGTCCCGTTCCCCGGCTTGACTGAAAATCATTGCCCTGAATCAGCATATCGTGCGCCACAAAGCGCCCCAGCGCGCCGCCGAAAATATACCAGACGAAAGGCCGCGTGGGCGTGTAGGCGTCCGTGCCAGAGATCTGCGGCTGGATAAGAGCCGGGCCGAAATCCGAATCCAGCCCCTGGCCGAAGCGCACGATGCCGCCCGCCTGAGCGTATATCTCGGTATTGCCGAGCTGCCCGGTGAGCTGCGGCAACACCTGCACGCCGATACCGCCGAAATTCGCCACATTCTCGCGCCAGATGCGGCCGCCGAAGAAATCCAGCGTCGGTTCATTATGCAGCTGATAGTGCCAGCCGCGATTGGGCGTCTGGCCGATGGTCTCGTGAAACCCGTTCTGCACCGATTGCCCGAGCGAGGCCGGCCCGACCACACCCGCCGCCACGCCGGCGATGGAGCGCATCTGCGTGGTATCCTGAATCAGGCTGAGCCGCAGCGAGAGCTGCCCGGCATAGGGGCGGTCCTGCGGGTCCGGATTGTAAACCTGCGTGTTCGTCGGCGTGAAGATCATCTGCTGCAGATCGACCTCAAGCCGCTGCGTGCCCTCTCCGAACATCTGGTGGCCAAGTGCCGAGACAAACCCAGGTACCGCCCCGGTGGGGCCGACATAACCAAGCCGCTCGCCGGAGCTATAAAGCTCGTCCGTGCTGGGAATGGAGAGCGCATCATTCTCAAGCTGAATGGTGACAATACTATGGGGATCGTCCGAGGGCACGGCCGCCGTCGCGGGAAGAACGATGCACGAAACCGCGACCAGCGCGGCAAAACAGGACGCAGTCGCGGCTTTCTTCACGTGGAACCCTTATGACAAGACGGGAAATAACGCCGTTACAAGATGTAGCGTCAGTGATAAAAAAGCAAACCCAGCCCCGAAGCCATGGCCCAGAGGCTGAGCTGACCACCTTAGAGAACCTGGGCAACAGTTACGTTTCAACGCACTGACGGCGACGCCGTTGTCTGGGTTGCGGCACAAGGACCAATGGCTCGCCTTCGGCCAGTCTCTTGCGGAGGGGGAAACGGTCGACCAGGCGGCAGACCGCTGTGGGGTGGCCCACAGCACTGCGTTTCGCTGGCGTCACCGGTTTCTTGAGGCGGCGAAGCCCGCCAGCAAAATGCTGGGCGGCATCGTCGAAGCCGACGAAACCTTCGTGCTGTCCAGCCGCAAAGGTTCGCAGGACTGGAAACGCGCGGAAAAGGGCCAATCCGTCACCGATCTTCCAGACCGCAAAGCCCGAAAACGTGGCGGAAAAGCGGGTCAATCCCGGCAAAGGTACGTAACGCGACATAGGATTTACCGGAGGGGTGTTTCGCAAACGACGGAATGAGAAACATGCCTATTCAGGCCGGTTTTGAAGCTAAAATGCGCTTCATGAGCCGTCTTAAAATCAAAATTTCGTAAACCTCGTGCCAATTTGTTTTGGAACGGCGCGGCTCTGAATCGCGGCGTTCTGGGGGGAGTAATATTCATGATTTTGTAGATATTTCAGTGCATTCTCTAAAATCCTATGTCGCGATACGTACCTTTGCCGGGACGAACCCAAAAGCGAGCAAACGCGGGCTCTCGCACGAACTCGTGCCGGTACTTCTCGCGGTCGATCGTAGCGGCTCCACCGTCACCTCGTCACCGATGGCGGAAAGGCTCTCGCATCCTGCGCTACCAAGATGAAGGTCACCCATGAGGTGCTGAACCAGTCGGCCGGAGAGCACGTCCGTGGTGACCTCCATATCCAGACCGCTAACAGCCGCCATGAACGGCTCAAGACCTTCTTGCGCGCATCGAGGCGTCGCCACCAAATACCTCGGCAACTACCTCCACTGGTACCATCTCGCCGTGCTCCTCAAAAATCCAACCGCCAGGGGATGCCTCAACGCCGCAATAACCTCGGGAACCATCAAACCCCCTACGTAATGCGACTAGAGCCTTTCGTAAATCAAGAAGCTCGATTTTTTGAGGTTGCACGCCCCCTTGCTGTTTTTGGTTGGGCGAGGAACCCTATCCCGGCAAACTGGCGCTCATGGAGCCAGAACGTCCGGCCGGTGCGCGGCCTCGCTCGGGCGTTCGGTGCGGCTGGTACTTTCCATATTCTCTTCGGCCGGTACCGGCGCTTCCATCAACGCCGCCAGAAGTGCGGCATTGGCACGCATCACGGTCTGGCTGTAGGTGATCTGTGCCTGGGTAATCGTCCGCACCGTCTCCGCCAGTTGCGTGAATAGCCGGCCCGACGGCAGGAATTTCTGCTGCGCGGAAAGCCAATCCTTGGAGAGGGAGAAAACTCCCATTGGGTCGGCCGCGTTCTTCTCGCTCATGACATCATGCCCCTTCATTCATCATCCTGTCGAGGATGGCGGAATCATGTGAAAAGTTGCATTGACCTTCATCAACTAAGCTCGACTTTACGCAATTCACATAGCGAGGCAGAACGGTGCGTAGTTGTACGGCATCAGAGAACGTACCAGAAACACCTGGGATCGGGCCCCAGCCCCAGGCCGTGGTGTAGGTGGCCGGTATCGTCGAAGCGGATGAGACCTTTGTATTGTCCAGCCGAAAGGGAGAGCGGGACCTTGACCGTAAGCCGCGCAAGCGGGGCGGAACGGCCAGCAAACTCAACCAAACCGCCGGCGAGCGCGTCCGGGGGTGATCTGCATATCCAGACGGTCAACAGGCAACAGGCAACACGAGCGCCTGAAGATATTCCTCCGGCCCCGAAGAGGCGTCGCAACCAAATATCTGGTGAGCTACCTCAACTGGTTTCATCTCGCCGGACTCCACGATACGACACCGCGTACAGCCCCGTTTGCGATGGCGGCGTGACGCGTACAAACTGCGAACAGAGCCAGACTAATTGTAAGCGTCACATCCCCAGCCTAGAAATCGTCGCCTGGCTCACGTCATAGCTACGCGCCAATTCCTTCAACGTGGCACCTTCAGCCCGGCGCTGCCGGGCTTCCGCCTGCTGCTGCGGGGTGAGGGCAGGGGGGCGTCCCATGTGCTGGACGCGCGCCGTCGCCCGGCTCCGGCCTTCGGCCGTGCGGGTGCGGATCAGGTCGCGCTCCACATCTGCCAGGCCGCCCAGCACGGCCAGCATGAGCCGGCCGGTGCTGGTGCCCGTATGGGGGTGTAAGCCCAAAACCGCCGAAATTTCCGTCACCGCAAATTTAGCGCCTAAAAAAGAGAGCAGGCCCCTCACCCCTGCCCTAAAAATAGCGGTGCGGCGGCGCGCATACGGTTGGCCAGCGCTTCTGCCACGGCGCGGATGCGCGGCACGTTCCGCGTATCCTCATGCTGCACCAGCCAGATTTCGCGCGCCGGTAAGGGCGGCGCATCCAGCCGCACAAGATCCGTATCCACCGCGACATGATGCCCTAACACCACCACGCCCAGCCCAGCCAGCGCCGCGGCAAGCTGGCTGGCGCGGCTATCGGTACGCAATGCCACCTCTGCCCTGGGTGCCATGGCGGCCAGAGCATCTATTTCAGGGTAAGAACCACTTTCGTCGCGGGTGAGAATCAGCCGGTGCCCCACCCCATCGCCACCCGGCAAAGGCTGTGCATCCCGCTCGGCAAGATACGCCGCACTTGCATAAATCCCGAAGGACACCTCCCCAATCCGCCGCCCGAGCAGTAATTGCCCCTTCGGCCGCGCCAGACGGATAGCCAAATCCGCCTCCCGCGCTGCCAGAGATAACGTGCGGTCATCGGTAATCAGCTCAACCAGGATACCCGGATACCGCTGGGCGAGATCCGCAAGGGCCTGCATCAAAATCCCCGCCGCGAAATCGCTCACCGTAGTCAGCCGTACAATGCCTTCAAGGCGCGCATCCCGCCCGCTCACGGCGCGCTCCGCCGCCTGGGCCGCATCTTCCATCTGCTCCACCTCGGTGCGTGCGGCCTCCCCTGCGGACGTTAAGCGAAAACCATGCGGCGTACGCTCCAGTAGGCGCACCCCAGCCTTAGCCTCGAGCGCCGCCAGCCGCCGCCCCATAGTAGATTGCTGTACCCCCAGCCGCCGCGCGGCCGCTGAAAGCGTGCCTTCACGCGCAATGGCCAGAAAACTTCGCAAATCATCCCAATCCACCCCCAACCTCCATGCGAAAACGCATAATCATAGGCCAATTTTTGGGAATTAACCAAGCCTCTATGCATGGCTATCTGGACGCTAAAGGAGATCCGCTTATGACATCAAACATCGACACCAAAACCGCCGGATACGGCGCCCTGCTGCTCCGTCTCTCGCTGGGTATTTTGTTCCTGGCCCATGACGGGCTGAAATTCTTTGTATTCACCCCGGCTGGCACAGAGCATTTCTTTGCCAGCCTTGGCCTGCCGGGCTGGTTTGGCATTTTCGTCATGCTCTGGGAGCTTGCCGCCGCCATCGCCCTGATCCTTGGCATCTGGCCGCGCTTGGCCGCGCTGCTGATCGCCCCGGATCTGATCGGCGCAATTGTGATGGTGCATATCCATAACGGCTTCTTCTTCATGGCGAAGGGCGGTGGATGGGAATATCCGGCGTTCTGGACGATTGCGCTGATCGCGCTCGCGCTGATTGGCGACGGCCCCTGCACCCTGCTGCCGACCCCAGGCCGGAAAACCGCATGACGCTTCCCAGCCTGTTCGTCAGCCATGGTTCTCCCATGCTGGCCCTCACGGACACACCGGCGAGGAGGTTCCTCGCCAGCTTGTTCACCCTCCTGCCCAGGCCACGCGCCATCCTTGTGGTTTCCGCGCATTGGGAAACAGTAGCGCCGATGGTGAATAAAGTCGCCCGGAACCAAACGATCCATGATTTTTTTGGCTTTCCGCGCGCGCTCTATGAGCTTCATTACCCCGCGCCCGGCCATGCCGTGCTGGCGGATCGCATTACCGCCCTGCTCGGGCAGGCCGGTTTTGCCACGGGTCTGGAGACAACGCGCGGTCTTGACCACGGCGCCTGGGTTCCGTTGCTGCTGGCTTGGCCAGACGCGAACATCCCTACGCTTCAGCTTTCCGTGCAGACCAACCAGGGCCCGGGCCACGCTTACCAAGTTGGCCGGGCCCTAGCACCGTTGCGCGATGAAGAGGTGCTCATTCTCGGCTCCGGCAGTTTCACGCACGACCTCAGGCGCTTCCGAGGACAGCCGGTCAACGCCCCTGAAAGCGCCGACGTCACCGCGTTCAGCAACTGGATGGACGCCGCCATCGTCAAAAACGACATTGCGGCCTTGCTGAATTACCGCAAGCTCGCCCCTTATGCGCCTGACGAGCACCCGACCGAAGAGCATTTGCTGCCGCTCTTCACTGCTCTGGGCGCAAGTGATGGTCCGGCGCAAAGGCTGCACAGCTCAATCGAGCATTCGATTTTGAGAATGGATGCTTACACTTTTGGGCCCATGCAAACCCCGCTAGCCAACTAGGGGAGCATCAGGATCTCGGGGGTGTCCCGGACAACCCTGCCCGTCTCGTCCGCTGAAGTTGCGGCCTGCTGGCGGAACAGTGTGGTGATCTGGTCGTGGGTAGCGAGGAATCTCTGGGCATGACCCGGGGATTTGAATCGACCCAGGATCTTTTCTCGTCGCCTCGTGTGACGATGGGACGCCTCGATCCGGTTGTTCAGCCGCTTGTGCGATCGGTGATCGGCACTGCGGCAATCCGTGCGGAGTGCCACATCGTAGCTGCGGAGTTTGTCGGTCACCACGACGCGCGGCTGTCCCCATCGGCGCATCAGCTTGCGGAGAAACCGACGGGCGGCTCGGGCATCTCGCCGTTTCTGGACCAGGATTTCCAGCACGTCGCCGCGATTATCAACAGCCCGCCAAAGCCAATGCTTCTCGCCGCCAATGGTGATCACCATTTCATCAAGGTGCCATTTGTCGCCTGCCGGAGGACGGCTGCGCCTGATTTGCGCGGCGATCTGCGGTCCAAACCGATCGACCCAAACTCGGATCGTCTCGTAGCTGACGGTAACACCGCGCGCAGCCAGAAGATCCTCAACATCCCGAAGGCTCAGATTGAACC
>JAQUAC010000100.1 GCA_028687415.1 Acidocella sp.
GGTGGTGACATGATCCTGCACCCTTCACCCAATATTGACGCGCGCGAGGGGGCGGTGAGCTTTCTGGTGCTGCACTACACCGGCATGCCGACGGCGCAATCGGCGATCGATCTGCTGTGTTCCCCGGCGGCGAAGGTGTCGTCGCATTACGTGGTGGACGAGGATGGCACGGTCTACCGGCTGGTGGATGAGGCGGACCGCGCCTGGCATGCGGGCATCAGCTATTGGCGTGGGGTGCGGATGCTGAACGATGCCTCCATTGGCATCGAGATCGTGAATCCAGGGCATGAGTGGGGGTATCGGCCATTTCCCGCTGTGCAGATGGAGGCGGTGGTGGAACTGTGCCGGGGGATTTTGGCGCGGCATGCGATTCCGGCGCGCAATGTGGTGGCGCATTCGGATATTGCCCCCAACCGCAAGCAGGATCCGGGCGAGTTGTTCGACTGGCGGGGGCTGGCAGCGCAGGGGATTGGCGTGTGGACGGATGAATTTGCACCGTCCGGGGATTTTTTCGTAGATCTGGCGGCCATTGGGTATGACACCAGCCTGCCGGAGCGGGAGGTGATTACCGCCTTTCAGCGGCATTTTTTGCCCGGGAATTTGAGCGGCGTGGTTGATGCGGCCACGGCCGGGCGGGCGGCGGCGGTCAGGCGCCTGGTTGACCGGGGCTGATTCCTTCGCGTAGGGAGCACCCTCCAGACGGTTGGACGGCCGCTGGCGGGGTAACCCGCTGGAGGAAAGTCCGGGCTCCACGGAAATACGGTGCCGGCTAACGGCCGGCGGGGGCGACCCCAGGGACAGTGCCACAGAAAACAAACCTCCTTCGGGCTCGCCCAAGGGAAGGGTGAAACGGTGCGGTAAGAGCGCACCGCCTCTCTGGTAACAGAGAGGGCAGGGTAAACCCCACCGGGAGCAAGACCGAATAGGGGCGGCCGGCGCCGTGCGTAAGCATGGGCGCGAAGGTATTTCCGGCTTGCCGCCCGGGTTGGTCGCGCGAGGCTTGTGGCAACACAGGTCCCAGAGGAATGGCCGTCCAGCGCCTGGCGACAGGTGTGGACAGAACCCGGCTTACAGACCGTCTGGATTTTCCTCTTTTGTTCGACAAAGTGGTTTGCCGTGAGCAGGGTTTTTGATCCTGCTCATTAACGACCAGACGCAAGAACAAAACAAAAACATATTTTGGCGAATCCGCTGATTCTAGCAGGTAAAATTATATCGGAACGAATTCGCAACCGTTCAATTTTTTTTGACGTGGGGAGGAATGACATGCTAGTGGGAGAGAAACCCATGATCTCCCATAAAGTGGTGGAAGGCCCGCGTCGTAACCTCGATGAGTCAGTTCTTCGGCAGCCACGAGAACCGGTTAGACGTGAAGGGGCGGGTTTCTGTCCCGGCGTCTTTTCGTGCTGCCCTGCGGGGGGAGGCGGAGACGGTTTCACTGATCCTGCGTCCCTCGCATATTCCGGGCTGCATTGAGGCTTGGCCGCGGACGGCCTATGCGCGCTGGCAGGCGGCGCTGGACGCGCTGGAGGATTTCGACCCCAAGCGCGAGGCGCTGGCGACGCTGCTCTACTCGGAGGCGTTTCCGGTGGATACCGATGCGCAGGGGCGGATCGTTATTCCCGCTGAGCTGGCCGAGCATGCTGGGCTGAAGGAAGGGGTGAGCTTCTTTGGCCGTGGGGATCATTTTCATATATGGGAGCCGTCAGCGGGTGCGGCTTTCAAAAAAGCGTCGCGCGCCATGGCACCCTCGTTTTTAATAGGGCGGCCGGTTCAATGACCAAGTTTTCACATATTTCCGTGCTGCGCGACGAGGCGGTGGACATGCTCGCCCCCCGTGATGGCGGCGTGTATCTGGACGGTACGTTCGGTGGCGGCGGCTATGCGCGGGCGATTCTGGAGCGTGCCGCGTGCCGTGTGGTGGCGGTGGATCGTGACCCGGAGGCGGTACGCCGGGCCGAGGCGTTTGCCACCGAGTATCCTGGGCGGTTTGAAATTTTCCATGGCAGGATCAGCAAAATTTCTGAGATGCTGGAGGCGCGCGGGATCGATGCGCTTGACGGCGCGGTCTTCGATCTCGGTGTGTCGTCTTACCAAATTGACGACGCGGCGCGCGGCTTTTCTTTCCGCCAGAACGGGCCGCTGAGCATGCAGATGGGCAGCAGCGAGATGGACGCGGCACAACTAGTTAATTTTTGCGCCGAATCCGAACTTGCAGATATTTTGTTCAAATTCGGAGACGAAAAAGCCGCGCGGCGGGTTGCGAAAGCGATTGTCGAACGGCGCAAGGTTGAGAAATTTGCGACGACGGCGGATCTCGCCGGCGTGATACGGAGTGTCGTGAGACCTGATAAATCGGGCATAGATCCGGCGACAAGAAGCTTTCAGGCACTGCGCATCGCGGTCAATGAGGAGCTGACGGATATCGAGGCGGGGTTGGCCCAGGCGGCGGCGCTGTTGGCCCCTGGAGGGCGGCTCGTCGTCGTCAGCTTCCACTCGCTGGAGGATCGGATCGTGAAGCAATTTTTCGCGCAGAGTGCCGGGCGGGCACCAGGGGCCTCACGCCATAATCCGGCCGGGATGCTGGCGCAGGAAGCGCCGCGCTTTGCGTTGCTGACGCGCGCACCGGTGCAGCCGGGGGCGGCGGAGGTGAGTGCGAACCCGCGCGCCCGCAGCGCCAAGCTGCGCGCTATGGAGAGGCTTGTGGCATGATTATACGTCCTTTCACCTTCATCACCGGGCTGCTGTTCGTGCTGTCGGGCGCGTATTTGTTCGTGGTGAAACATCGCAGCCAGATGCTGGATCAGCAGTTGGCGCAGACCGCCGAGGCGACGCGCCAGGGTGAGCAGAGCATCCGCGTGTTGCAGGCGCAGTGGGCGCTGGAGGCCGACCCCTCGCGGCTGGCGGCTTTGGCGGCGCAATTCACCGGGTTGCAGCCGATGAAGCCGGGGCAGTTGATGACGCTGGCGGATCTGGGCGCTCAGCTCCCGGCACCGGGGAGCGCCGCGCCGGTGCCGAACCCGGAGGCCCCCAAGCCGGCGATGCCGGTTCTTGCCCAGGCAGCCCCAGCCCCAGCCCCAGCCGCGCCCAAGCCGGCGCCGGTACAGGTGGCCACGGCCACGCAGGACGCCACGCCGGCCCGGGTTGTGGCGCCAGCGGTGAAGCACCGTGTGCCGCAGCCGCAGCGCATGGCCAATGTGGAGACCGTGCTCCATAATCTGCCGGCGCGTCACGAGACGGCGGAGCGGCATGATGCTGGGGCGTCGCATGTGTATTTCGCCAGCGCGTCGCAGCCGCAGCCGCAGCCGGTGCAGCGTGAATTGGTGAGGCCGATGGGCGCGCAGGTGATGACAGTGCGTGCCGTGGCGGCGTCTGCTCCGGTGGTGCAGATGGATAATGGCGGTTCAATGCTTGGCATGGCGCAGGGCGGGAGCGCCAATTGACATTGAACTTGCGGCCGGACGGCGCGCCGCCTTCCCGCCGCAAAGGTGACCCTTCCCGCGGCGGGGCGACGCCGAAGATGGAAAACGTGCGCGTGACCGCGCCGGATCTGGATCAGCGCGCGGCGCTGGCGCGGGCGCGCGGGCGCGTGGTCATTATGGCTATGCTGTTTATCGGGCTTTACACCGTGCTGGCTGGTAAACTGATCTGGGCCTCGGTAATCCATCCGATTTTGCCATCCAACGCGCAAATTCAGGCGATGCAGCCGCAGTTGGACGTAACCCCGCCGCCGCCAAGCCGGGCTAATATCACTGACCGTAACGGCACGATCCTCGCGGTCTCGCTGCCAGGTGCACAGTTGTACGCCGATCCGCAGCAGGTGCCGGACCCGCGGGCTGCGGCGCAGATGTTGGCCAACGCCATGCCGGGGATCGACGTTGCCGGCACGGCGCTGAAGCTGGGCGCCGGAGTGGCACCGGGCAAGCGCAAGGAGTTCGTGTATCTCAACCGCAAGCTGACCCCGCAGGAGGAGCTGGCGGTGAACTCGCTCGGCATTCCGGGCGTGTATTTTGAGAATAACGAGAAGCGGCATTAACCGGATGGCAATCTGGCTTCGCATATTCTGGGCGGGGTGAGGGTGGACAGCACTGGGGTGGCTGGGGTTGAGCAGTATTTCAACAAGCGCCTGACCAGCGACCCGGCACCCCTGGCACTTTCCATTGATGCCGGGATTCAGAGTATCGTGCACGATGAGCTGGCCTCGGCGGTGAAGGAGTTCCAGGCGCCGGGCGGATGCGCGATTGTGATGAACGCGCATACCGGCGAGATTCTGGCGATGGTCAGCCTGCCGGATTACGACGTGAACAACTATGGCAATGCCAGCCGCGACAGCCAGTTCAGCCGCTGCGTGAATGGCACTTATGAGCCGGGATCGGTGTTCAAGCTACAGACCGTGGCGATGGCGCTGGATTCCGGGCTGGTGCATTATTGGGACTATTTCGACACCACGCATCCGCTGAAGGTGGGGCGGTTCCATATCACCGATTTCGAGCCGGCGCATCAGTGGATGGCTGTACCGGAAATCCTTAACGTCTCTTCAAATATTGGCGCATCGCGCATTGCCACCGTTCTTGGGCCGAAGATCGAGCAGGAGTGGTTCGCCAAGCAGGGCTTCTTCTCGCCGCTGAATGTTCAGTTGCCGGGGCCGCCGAAGCCGCAATTCCCGTCCTTTAACAATTGGGGGCTGGCGGCGACGATGACCGTCTCCTTCGGCGCGGGTATCGCCATCAGTCCGCTGCAACTGGTGACCGGCGTGCTGCCGATCGTGAATGGCGGGGTGCGGTATGATCCAACGCTGCTGGCCGTGGAGCCGGGCAGCCCGCCGCCGCAGGGCGTGCGGGTGATGCAGCAGAGCACCAGTGATATGATGCGCAAGCTGATGACCAATGTGGTGCTCTACGGCACCGGCAAGAACGCGGCGGTGCCGGGCTATGTGGTGGGCGGCAAGACCGGCACAGCGCAGGTGGTGGGGCCGCATGGTGGGTATTTAAAGCACACCAACAACGCCTCGTTCATGGCCGCGTTCCCGATGGATAATCCGCAATACGTGGTCTATGTGCTGGTGTTGCAGCCAAAGCCGGACGCGACGACCTATGGGTTCACCACCGGCGGCTATATCGCGGCGCCGAGCGTGGGACGGATTATCGCGCGCATAGGGCCGATGATGGGCATTATGCCAGTCACGGGCGGGCAGCTGGCGACGCTGGACGCACAGTTGACCGTGCCGCTGAACCCGACCACGCCGCCGGGCCAGCGGGGGCTGGGGCCTGGCAATCCGCTGCCGCCGGGGGCGAATGCGTTCGCTTATCAGCTGATGGGTGAGACGCCGCCCGCCGCCGCGGTGCCGCAGGGGGTGAAGCCGCCGAAGGCGACGCCGGCGGCCTCGCACAGCGCGCACACGGTGCATGACGGGATCGTGGCGCCGGTTTCGCCGATGATGGGCTCGCATATGACGCGGCGCGATAGTGGAGATGGCCATGCGGAGTCCTGAGTTGACCGGCGTAACCGGGATTACCGCCGATAGCCGCGCCGTGCGGCCGGGGTTTCTGTTCGCGGCGCTGCCGGGGGTGAAGGCCGATGGGCGGCGCTTTATTTCTGAGGCGGTGGAGCGCGGGGCGGTGGCGGTGCTGGCGCAAGAGGGGACGCATTGGCCGCCGGGTGTGCCGCCGCGCCGGCTGATCTGTGCCGCCGCACCTCGCGCCAAGTTGGCGGAATTGGCGGTGGAGCTGGCGGGCAAAATGCCGGAGCGCCTGGTGGCGGTGACCGGCACCAATGGCAAGACCAGCACGGTGGATTTTCTGCGGCAGATTTTTACGCTGGCGGGGCGGAAGGCGGCATCCCTTGGTACGCTGGGGGTGATTGCGCCTGGCCGCCCGGTAACGGAGAGCCTGACCACGCCGGACCCGGTGACGCTGGCGCAGACATTGGCCGCGTTGGCGAAAGAGGGGGTGAATGACGTGGCGATGGAGGCTTCCAGCCATGGCATCGAGCAGAGCCGGTTGGATGGGCTGCGTTTTGCCGCCGCCGGGTTCACGAATCTGACGCGGGATCATCTCGACTATCACGGCACCATGGAAGCCTATGCCGCCGCCAAGCTGCGGCTGTTCGAGGTGCTGGTGCGTCCGGGCGGGGCGGTGCGAGCGATGGCGGATATGGCGCCGGACGTGCTGGCGCGGCTGCGGGAGATCTGCGCCGCGCGGGGTTTGGATTTCGTGCCTGTGGCGGTGGAGCGCGTGGTGCCGCGCCCGGATGGCCAAGCCTTGATCGTGGCGGGGCGAGCGGTGGAACTGCATTTGCCGGGGCGGTTCCAGGCGGATAACGCAATGCTGGCGGCGAGCTTGGCCGAAGCGGTGGGCGTGACGGATGCCTTCGCGCTGCTGCCGCAACTGCGCGGCGTGCGCGGGCGGCTGGAGAGAGCGCTGGTGCTGCCCAATGGCGCCGCCGCTTATGTTGATTACGCGCATACGCCCGATGCCATTGCCCGTGTGCTGAGCGCGTTGCGCCCGCATGCCTCGGGGCGGTTGCATATTGTGTTTGGTGCAGGCGGAGACCGAGATGCCGGCAAGCGCCCGCTGATGGGGGCTGCCGCTGCCGCCGGGGCGGATGTGTGCATCGTGACCGACGACAACCCACGCAGCGAGGAGCCGGGTGCGATTCGGGCAGCGATTCTGGCCGCCTGCCCTGGGGCGCGGGAGATTGGCGACCGGCGTGCCGCGATTGCGGCGGCGCTGGAGGGCTTGGCCCCAGGCGATGTGCTGGTGGTGGCGGGCAAGGGCCATGAGCAGGGACAGATTGTGAAAGGCGAGGTTATTCCGTTTGACGATGCGGGCGTGATCCGTGAGCTGGGAGGCGCCGCATGAATGTTCTCTGGCGGGCGGATGAGCTGGCGGCCTTGTTTGGTGTGGGATATCCGGTGAGCGGGGTCAGCATCGATACACGCACGCTGAAGCCGGGGGATCTGTTCGTGGCCCTGGCCGGTGAGCGGGACGGGCATGGTTTCGTAGAGGCGGCGTTCTCCAAGGGGGCGGCGGCGGCGCTGGTCTCGCGCCCCATGCCGGGCAACACGCTGCTGGTGGACGATACACTGCTTGCGCTGGAGCGGCTGGGGGCGGCGGCGCGAGCGCGTACTGCCGCCAAAATTGTGGCGGTGACGGGCAGCGTGGGCAAGACCACGACCAAGGAGATGCTGCGGCGGATGCTCGCGGCTTTTGGAGCCGTACATGCGGCGGAGGCGAGCTTCAACAACCATATCGGGGTGCCGCTGACCCTGGCGCGCATGCCGCGCGACGCGGATTTCGGGGTGTTCGAGATCGGCATGAACCATGCCGGCGAGATCGCGCCGCTGGCGACGCTGGTGCGGCCCGATGTGGCGGTCATCACCTGCGTGGACCGGGCGCATCTGGGGCTGATGGGCTCGGAAGAGGCGATCGCACGGGAGAAGGCGAGCCTTTATGGAGCTTTGGTGCCCGGCGGTGCCGCTGTGGTGCCGGGGGATAGCGCGTTTCTGCCCATGCTGCGGGATGCCGTGCCGGTGGGGGTGAGGGCGCTGGTGTTCGGCGAGGGGGCCGTGGACGCGCGGCTGCTGGAGGTGAAGAACAGCGCCGAGGCGGCTGAAATTGAGGCGGATATTTGCGGCGTGACGGTGCGCTTCGGGCTTGCGGCGCCAGGGCGGCATATG
>JAQUAC010000101.1 GCA_028687415.1 Acidocella sp.
GATCAGCGGGCGCAGCCCCGGCGCGTTCAGCCAGTGCGGCAGCTCCCGCGCCAGAATTTCCCCCTTGCCGGTGATGATCTCCACGCAGCGCATATGCACGGCAAAGCCATGCTCCAGAAAATGCCGTACCGCCGCATGCGCCCTGGCCGCCGTGTGGCCGTGCAGGTCCAGCCTTGCCTCGGCGCGAATTTTGCCCTCGCGGAATTTCTTCCAGGTGGATTTGTCCAGCCCCGCCGGGGCCGCGCCAATGCCGACATAAGCGGGCGCTTGCGCCAGCTTCGGCGGGGGCGCGGGGGGCAGGGGGGCGGTTTCGGGCTTCGGCGCCTCCGGCTCCGGGGGCAGGGGCAGCCGGGAGCGGCCCGGCATCAGCCGGCTGAGGGTGCGGCTATAGGCGGCCCAGACCTGCACATCCTCGGGCGAAAGTGCCTTAAACCGCGCCATCTATAATCAGTACATGCAGGCGGCGCGGCCCGTGCGCGCCCAGTTCCAGCGTCTGCTCTATATCCGCCGAGCGTGACGGCCCGGTGACGAGCATGACATTGCGCGGCATGGCCCCCGTCTGGCGCAGCAGGTCAAACGCATCCTCATAAGACGCCACGATCCGCGCCGCTTCAATCACGACAATCGCGTTATCCGGCAGCAAATTATTCACGGTCGGGGTTTGCGGGCCGGAGGGCAGCATCAGCGTGCCCGTCTCGGCAATCCCGGCGAAGGCATAGGTCAGCGCCGCCGCATCATGCGCCGCCGTACTTCCGGTGCGGGCCGCAAGTCCGCTGAAATCAAGCCCCGCCAGCACCGGATGTGGCGAGACCACCAGCGCGGGCGGTTGGTTCTGAGTCTTTAAATAAGTGGCAACCGCGCCGGGCACATCCGCCAAAGCGGGAAGCCGCGCCACTGTGCCGAACTCCCGCTCCACCATCTGCGCGAACAGCGCCACGCGCCCCGCCGGGGGTAACTGGCCGCGCCCCGGCACCGTGTGGCGCGGGTGGTGGGCCATGCGCCCGAGCAGCATGGCCTGTGCATCGGCGGCCAACGGCCCGCGCTTCAGCCCCCGGCGGATGGCGGCCAGCATTGCCTGTCTCGGCATCAGCCCTGCTCCTTCCGCCGCGCCGCGTATTGCGCGAAGAACGTGTCGCCTTCCGGCGCAGGGAAGTCCCGCCCACGCGTCCAGCCCCCAGCGAACGGCAGCCAGCCAAAATTGCCCCGCCGCCGCCCAAACCAGCTTAAGCCTCGCGCCGCCACCCGCGTCGCGGCGCGGTACAGCACCGGACGCTTGGCGAGGAACGCCCACACCCCCAGCCCGCCACGCATGGCGGCGGGGGTAAGGTGGCGCTCGAACTCCCGTTCGCGCCAATGGCGCATCAGGTTCGGCAGCGGGATTTTCACCGGGCACACGCTCTCGCATTTTCCGCAGAACGTGCTGGCATTGGGCAGGTGCCCGGCTTCCTCTATACCCACCAGCATCGGGGTCAGCACCGCGCCCATCGGCCCCGGATAGGTGCTGCCATAGGCATGCCCGCCCACCGCGCCGTAAACCGGGCAGTGATTCATGCAGGCCGAGCAGCGAATGCAGCGCAGCATGTCCTGAAATTCAGTGCCCACCATGCCGGAGCGCCCGTTATCCAGCAGCACCACATGGTATTCGCTGGGCCCGTCCGGGTCCCCGGCCCGGCGCGGCCCGGTGGAGAATGTGGTGTAGACGGACATATCCTGCCCCGTGGCCGAGCGCGCCAGCACCCGCAGCAGGGCCAGCGTGTCCTCCACGGTCGGCACCACTTTCTCTATGCTGGTCACGACCACATGCACGCGCGGCAGGGTCTGGGTCAGGTCGCCATTACCCTCATTGGTGACGATGACCGAGCTGCCCGTCTCCGCGATGAGGAAATTGGCCCCGGTGATGCCGACATCGGCGGCGAGGAATGTTTCCCGCAGCTTGCCTCGCGCCTCGGTCAGAATATCCCGCCGCTCGCTGAACACCCGGTCAGCGGGCAGATCCGTATGGCAGGCGCGGAACGTGCTCTCCCAATCCTCGCGGTTGAGATGAAAAGCCGGGCCGATGATATGACTCGGCGGTTCGTGACGCAGTTGCAGGATGTATTCGCCGAGATCGGTCTCAACCGGGGTGACGCCGTGCGCCTCCAGGAAGGGGTTGAGTTCGATCTCCTCCGTAACCATGGATTTGCCCTTGGTCACGGTCTTCGCCCCCGCTGCCAGGCAGATTTTCAGCACCGCCTGGCGTGCATCCTCAGCCGTGGAACACCAATGCACATGCCCGCCCGAGGCCTCCACCGCGGCGGCATAGGTCTCCAGATAAAAATCCAGATGCGCGATGGCGTGGTCCTTGATCGCCTTCGCCTCATCCCGCAGCGTTTCGAATTCCGGCAGCCGGTCTACAGCCGCCTGGCGCTTTTTCGCGAATTGCGGCTTGGCGCGGCCCAAGGCACGTTGCAGCCCGGCATCGCCCAGCGCCCCTGCCGCGTTCTCCACGAATGCCCTGCTGGACTGCACCATAACCCCACTCCGTTACCCGGATATTGGGTCAGATCGCCTCATGGGTCCAGACGGTAAAGCTCTCCAGCAGGCTCGGGCCGAAAATGTTGGTCAGCGCCACATCTGTGGCATCGCGCCCGTAACCCATCAGGATGCGCCCGAACATTGGCTTGTTGTTGCGCGGGTCGAACACATGCCACGCCCCGTCCAGATACGCCTCAAACCACCCGGCGAAATCCCCTGGCGCGTGCGGAAGCGGCTGGCCGATATCGCTCAAATACCCGGTGCAATAGCGCGCGGGGATGTTCAGGCAGCGGCAGAAGGTGGTGGCCAGGTGCGCGTAATCCCGGCAGACGCCGATGCCCTCCTGGTACGCCTGCAGGGCGGTGCGGGTGGCGCGGGCCTGCAGATAGTCGAATTTTATGTGGTGGTGGACAAAGTTGCACACCGCCTGAACCCGTTCCCAGCCCGGTTTGGTGTGGCCGAACAGCTCCCAGGCGGTCTGCGTCAACTCGTCGGTCTCGCAATAGCGGCTGCCAAGCAGGAAAACGAGGGTTTCCGGCGGCAAATCCTGCACCTCGTGCTGCTTCGCCCCGCGCGGCACCGGGTCCGGCAGCCCGGCATCGTGCACCGTGGCGGCGCTGGCCAGCCGGAACCGCCCGGCCGGGGCGGTGAAGCGCGAGCACCAATTGCCGAAGAGGTCGCGATAGGGGGTAATCGTCACCATGGGTACGCTGGTCATGGTGTCCGCCACCACGATATCCGCCGCACGGCTGTAATGGATGTTCAGCATTGCCAGCACCGGCGTTGGCTGCGGAAACTGGTAGATAAGCTCATAGCCAACGGCAATTTTCAAAACGCAGCCCCTTCCGGCCGTATTGGCCGCTTCTCTGTATAGTCACATAAAGTGGCGCTTTCCGAAGGATTTATATTTTTTACCTGCCTCCGGGGGTTTTGAAGAAGGCGGCGGCGGCCTGGGTATGGGCCTGCTTGGCGGCAATGGCCTGCCGCACACGGGCAATTTCCCCCTCCAGCGCCGCGATATAGGCGGTCAGCTCGGCCACGCCCAGCGTGTCTAAAACGGCTGGGATTAACAATTTTTTCGCCGGATTCGGCTGTTCGTCTTCGTAAAATGTCATTAATCGATCTTGACCGATGGGTGGCGTGGGTTCCATACCCCGGCCAAGGTGAACTTGCACACAGCAAGAGAATAATTATGTCCGTTCCAGGCCGGCGGGCTTGTGACGTTAAAAGGTATTCTATCCATGTCTCTACCCCTTATGCCCAAAGCTACCGCAGTCTGGCTGATTGACAAGACCGCGCTGACCTTCGAGCAGATCGCGGCTTTCTGCGGCATGCATCCGCTTGAAATCCAGGCGATCGCCGATGGTGAGGTGGCGCAAGGCATCAACGGCTATGACCCGGTGGCCAACAAACAGGTTTCCGCGGATGACATCAAGCGCTGCGAGGGCAACCCCACCCTGCGCCTGAAGCTGCTCGCCGCTCCGGAACAGCAGCAGAAGAAGCAGAAAGGCGGGCGCTACACCCCCGTGGCCAAGCGCAACGACCGCCCGGACGCCATTGCCTTCTTGCTGCGCAGCTACCCGCACCTCACGGATGCGCAGGTCGTCAAGCTGCTCGGCACCACCAAGGACACCATTCAGAAAATCCGCGACCGCTCGCACTGGAACAGCAGCAACATCAAGCCGCGCGACCCGGTGATCCTTGGCCTGTGCAAGCAATCTGACCTGAACGACGCCGTTTCCGCCGCGAATGAGCGTCTGACGCGCGAAGGGCTGGTCCCGCCGCCGCCGCCGGGTCCGAACTCGGAAGCTGCTTAAACGTAAAAGGGGACCTCTTGGTCCCCTTTTTTATGCCTTTCAGGAGGCTCTTAGCCGCTCCATCTGTTCTTTCAACCGCAATTTCTCAACCTTCATGCGGGCGAGCGCCGCTGCATCCGGACTTGGCCGCCGATCTTCCGCGACAATCTTGCTTTCCAGACTGGCATGCCGCCCCTTCAGGGCGTCGATATGCGACTGCAGGTTCATGGTAACTCCCTTGGCTTAAAGGCCGATCAAAGCCTGAGCTGCCCAAGGTGGGACAAGCCCAGCCCAGTGAGGCTAATCCCGCTGACACGGAATTGTCACGCAAAAAATGCGCATGAAAATTCCGGTTCCAGGATGGCGAAAATCCCTCTATTGCTCCCGCATGCTGACTGACAAAGACAATCTTCTGCGCCGCCTGCATTCGCTGCGCAGCGAGCATCGGGACCTGGATACCGTGATCGCCCGCATTACCGAGCATGGTCCCCTGGACCAGTTGCAGGTGCAGCGGCTGAAAAAGCGTAAGCTGGGATTGAAGGATGAAATCGCGCGGCTGGAGAGCCGGCTGATCCCGGACCGCACGGCGTGAGCGTCCCGTTAGTTGGCATTATCATGGGTAGCCGTTCTGACTGGCCCGTGATGCAGCATGCGGCCGAAATGCTGGACAAGCTCGGCGTGGCCTATGAGGCGAAGGTGGTGTCAGCCCACCGCACGCCTCAGCGCCTCGTCGAATATGCCAGTGGCGCCGAGGCGCGCGGCCTGAAGATCATCATCGCGGGGGCGGGCGGGGCGGCGCATCTGCCCGGCATGGCGGCTTCCATGACCAATCTGCCGGTGCTGGGCGTGCCGGTGGCCGCCACGGTGCTGCAGGGGCAGGACGCGCTGCTCTCCATCGTGCAGATGCCGGGGGGCATCCCCGTGGGCACGCTGGCTATTGGCAAACCGGGCGCCATTAACGCGGGCATCCTCGCCGCCTCCATCCTGGCGCTGTCAGACCCCGCGCTGCGCGGCCGCCTGGCGGCCCTGCGGGCGGAACAGACGGCAAGCGTGCCGGAGACGGTGGAATGAGCCTCGCCCCTGGTTCGGTTATTGGCATCGTCGGTGGCGGGCAGCTTGGCCGCATGTCCGCGCAGGCGGCGGCCCGGCTTGGCTACCGCGTGCATATTTTCTCCCCCGAGGCTGACGGCCCGGCGGCCCAGGTGAGTGCCGCCAGCACCGTGGCGGATTACGCAGACCTGGACGCGCTGCGCCGCTTCGCGAGCGCGGTGGATGTCATCACCTTCGAGTTCGAGAACCTCCCCGCAGCCTCGCTGGAGCTGCTGGAGAGCCTGCGCCCCGTGCGCCCTGGCGCCAAGATTCTGGCGGTGAGCCAAGACCGGCTGCTGGAAAAGCGCTTCCTCAACGACGCCGGCATCGCCACCGCGCCTTGGGCGGCGGTAACAAGCGAGGCGGAGCTGGAAGCAGCCGTGGCACGGCTGGGCCTGCCCGCCGTGCTAAAAACCACGCGGCTGGGCTATGACGGCAAGGGCCAGACCCTGCTGCGCGAGCCAGCCGACCTCGCCCCCGCTTTTGCCCGGCTGGAGCCCAAGCCGCTGGTGCTGGAAGGGTTTGTCGATTTCGCGGCGGAGATTTCCGTGATGGTCGCGCGCGGGGTGGACGGCACCGTTGTGGCGTTCGATGCGGTGGAGAATCGCCACAAGCACCATATTCTGGACCTCACCTTGGCCCCCGCGCCGCTGCCGCTGGATTTGCTGGCGGAGGCGCATGCCATCGCCCTGACCGTGGCGGAGCGGCTGGAGCTGGTCGGCATCATGGGCGTGGAAATGTTCGTCACGGCGGACGGCGCGCTGCTGGTGAACGAGATCGCCCCCCGCCCGCATAATTCCGGGCATTGGACGATGGATGCCTGCCCCTGCGGCCAGTTTGAGATGCACATCCGCGCCGTGGCCGGCCTACCCCTGCCCCCCGCCATGCGGCATTCAGACGCGGTGATGAAAAACCTCATAGGCCCCGAGGACATGGCGCTGTGGCCGCAAATCCTGGCCACGCCGGGGCTGATTCCGCACCATTACGGCAAGGCGGAAGCCAGGCCGGGCCGGAAGATGGGGCATTTCAACCGGCTGTTTTCCAAGGGCAGCTTGCCGGGGGAGTTTGGGGTTGAGGACGCGCTGCGGCTGGTGGGGGAGTAGGGAGGAAAACCTGATCGGGCGGGGCTGAGATGGGTGGATTTCCGCTTGTCTGGTTGCGAGCGCGCAAAGGCAATACCGGACGTTGAACACCAGCATATATGCGGTCCAGCAGCCAAAATATTCCTTGACTTAGAGCGTACTCGAACCTGTAGCTAATTGCGCGTCGTGATGAGAAACAGGCGAGTATGAAGATCGGTGAACTAGCACAGCGCACGAGACTTTCGGCCCACACGATCCGCTACTATGAGCGGATCGGACTGCTTCCTTACGCTGACCGCAACCGATCCAGCCAACGGGATTATGACGCTTCGATCTTGCCCTGGATATCTTTCATCGGTCGCTTGAAAACGACCGGAATGTCCATTCGAGAGATGCTCCGATATGCTGCTTTGCGCGAACAAGGCGCTGGTACGGAAACTGAGCGTCGTGAAATGTTGGAGCAGCACCGTGAGCGGGTCCGCGCGCATGCCGTGGAACTCGATGCCTGTCTTCTCGTCCTTGATGCCAAGATCGACGGCTATGTCGATGCGCAAAAGAGGAAGGATGATTATGACGCAGACCTACCCCGAATCTGCCGAAACACGTCTGGCGCGCGGGCAGCGCGTGCTCGATGAAATTGATGGCGCTGCGGGTCATAAAGTCGTCGCAGCGCTAGCGGACATAGCCCCTGACTTCGCCACCTACCTTTTTGAATTCCCTTTTGGTGACATTTACTCAAGGTCAGGTCTGGACCTCCGAGCCAGGGAAATTGCAACCATTGCCGCTTTGGCTGCGATGGGAACGGCTGTTCCCCAGCTTAAAGTCCATATTCAGGCAGGGTTGAATGTGGGGCTTACGAAGGGAGAAATCACCGAAATCATGATCCAGATGGCTGTTTACGCCGGATTTCCTGCTGCCTTGAATGGACTCTTTGCTGCTAAAGAAGTTTTTGCCCATCATTCAGGCAGCTAGTTTCTGCGGCACTCGTTCAGTGGCGGTTAACGGGTGCCGCATCAATGCGGCTTAGAGTCCTCTCTGGGTCGTAAACCGCCCTTCCGCTAGGAGTTCCCCCTAGCCCCGCTGTTCAGAAGATGGATGGTTTCGCTACGCTCCCCATGACAAGGCAGGCCAGGCCAGCTCCCATCGGTATCAGATTATCCATGAACCGCTCGGCGCAAGCGCGCC
>JAQUAC010000102.1 GCA_028687415.1 Acidocella sp.
GTCAGCGCCCCAAGCTCAGGCTCCAGCGCCCGGTTCTTTAAAAATAATCCGGCGATGCCACACATGCTCTCGTACTCCCCTCTTGCCGTGCAACAAGCCTAAACAAACCACATACATACGTCAACCTAGAAGAATAAAGCATTCTTGGTAGGAAAGACGCCGGGGGAGCCTATAAAAGCGGCAAAATGGCTGATTTATGCACAACCAGATGGGCACAGATCAGGACCGCCTGATCAAATCCTGGTTTCGGCTTTACGGGTTTTCAGCCACCTCAACAGGCGTGACGCTGACCGTCTCGATGCCTTTCTCCGTCAACCCCAGCAATCTGGCGGCTTTTTCGGACAGGTCGATGACGCGGTGCCCGCGCGGCATGCGGTCGTTCACCCGCACGACGACGGAGCGATGCTCCAGCGGGCAGGAGACGCGGACCATGGTGCCCATGGGCAGCGTGGGCGAGGCGGCGGAGAGCATGTCGCGCGTGAAGGTCTCGCCCGTACAGGTGCGGTGCAGGCCGGGGCCGGGGCGGTACCAGGAGGCAAGGCCGACAACCTCAGGGCCGGATGCTTTCGGCTCCGGTGCCGGCGCGGGTTTTGGCGGCGGCGCGGGTGCCGCCACGGTGGCAGCAACGGTTTGCGGTCCAGGGTCGGCGGCGCAGCCGGACACCGCGCCGGTAAGCCCCATGAGTGCCAGGATGGAGAGGCAATGCCTCCGCACCACCCTGATCTTGGTGCCGAAACTATCCATGCAATAAATGTAAACCAATTTTGATACTTTTGCATAGAGTTCCAGGGCGCGAGGCAACTCAGCCGCCTTTGGGCCGTGAGGCGTCGCGCCACGCCAGCACCCCGCGTCCCGCCGCCATGCCGGTGGCGAGGCAGGCTTGGAGCAGATACCCACCCGTTGGCGCTTCCCAATCCAGCATTTCCCCCGCCGCGAACACACCGGGGTGGCGGCGCAGCATTAAATGCCCATCCAACTCATTAAGCCTGATCCCGCCAGCGGTGGAAATGGCGCGTTCCAGCCCGCCCGGCTCCACCAGGCGCAGTTTCAGGGACTTCACGAGTGCCGCCAGGGGCGACACATCCCCGCCGTGCCGCTCCTCCTGCACCAAGCCGATCGCCACCGGGGACAGGCCGGCCCGCTTGCGTAGCTGGTTGGAGAGGGATTCGCTGCCGCCCCCCAGCCTTGCATTCAGCGTCTCGGCGCTCACATCCGGGCGCAGATCGACGCGCAGTTCCGCCACGCCGTGTTGGGCGATCATCTCCCGTGCCGGAGCTGACAGGGCATAGACCGCGCCTCCCTCAATCCCTTCCTTCGTGATCATCAGCTCACCCGGAACGGTCAAATCACCGCAGGTCAGAGTGATGCGCTTGAGCGGCGTACCGGCGAAGCGCTCGGCGAAATGCACTGACCAATTGACCTTGAAGCCACAATTCGCGGGCCTCAGCTTGGCGATGCCGACATCCGGCAGCAGCGCCGCCCAGCCGCCATCCGACCCCAGCCGGGGCCAGGAGGCGCCGCCCAGCGCCAGCACCACGGCATCAGCCTCGTGGAGGCTGCCATCGGCGAAGCGCAGGCGCCCATGCTCCCAGCCAGTCCATGCCGCGCGGGTGACAAACCGGACGCCCAGCCCCTCCAGCCGCCTGATCCAGGCGCGCAAAAGCGGGCTGGCTTTCATCACGTCGGGGAATACCCGGCCGCTGCTGCCCACGAAAGTCGGCTGCCCCAGCCCCGCGCACCAATCCCGCACGGCCTCCGGCGGAAAGGCAGCGAGCCAGGGCGCCATCCAATCCGCCGCCTCACCGTAACGGGAGAGAAAACGCTCCATGGGCTCGGAATGGGTGATGTTGAGCCCGCCCCGCCCGGCCATCAGCAGCTTGCGTCCCAGGCTGGGCATGCGCTCGAACACGGTTACCGCCAAGCCGCCTTTGGCCATCACCTCGGCGGCCATCAGCCCGGCGGGGCCGCCACCGATGACGGCGGCATGAAATATTTGCTTATCCACGCGCCCTTATGCACCGCCAGTCCGGCGAAAGGCCAGACTGTGCACGGCCATGGCGATGGGGTATGGCCGTGCCTTCACACCATTCTCATCGGATCGCAAATATGTCCCTCGCCCACCCCCTTCCCGTTCTCGCCACCCATAGCGGGAAGTTCCATTGCGACGAGGTGTTCGCCTATGCCGTGCTGCGCTTGGCGCTGGGCCTGCATGAACCTGGCCGCGACCACGTGCTGCTGCGCACCCGCAAGCCGGAGCTGATCGAGACGGCGGACATCGTCTGGGATGTCGGCGGCATTTACGACGCCGCCGCCAACCGGTTCGACCACCACCAGCGCGGCGCCCCGCTGCGCGCGGATGAGACCCCCTTTTCCTCCGCCGGGCTGGTCTGGCAGGTTTACGGCGAGCGCGCCGTGACCGCGCTGCTGCAAGCCAGCGGCGCCGAGGGCTTTGCCGGGAAAATCGCCGCCGAGCTGGATGATGGCATCGTCCGCCGCATCGACGAGATCGATAACGGCGTCTCGGTCGACGGCCCGCTCAAGCGCGACACGCTTGGCTTCGCCTCGTTGATTGGCGAGTTCAACCCCACATGGGACCACCCTGCCGCAAACGGCCCCACGGCCGGGGATGAAGCGTTTCTGGAGGCCACTTCGCTGGCCGAGGGCATGCTCCGCCGCCGCGTTGACGGCTTACGGGCGCGGCTTGAAGCCGAGAGCATCGTGCTTGGCGCGCATCAGGCCGGCGAGGATTCCCGCCTGCTGGTGCTCGACCGCGGCATGCCCTGGAAAAGCGCGGTATTCTCCCACGAGCTGCCGGTGATATTCGCGGTGTCTCCGGCCTCGAACGGCAATTGGATGCTGGACACGATGCCGCCGGAGCCGGGTTCCTTCGCTCAGCGTCTGCCATTGCCGGAGGCCTGGGCCGGGTTGCAGGCGGAAGCGCTTGCCGAGGTCAGTGGCGTGCCCGATGCCGTGTTTGTCCATTTGCGGCGCTTCGTCGGCGCGGCGAAGTCGCGGGAAGGTGCTATTGCACTGGCCCGGAAGGCATTGGCGGCGGCGGACACCGTAAGCCCCGTCTAACCGCTCCCCCGGCGGCCCCCGCCGCCGGGATTATCCCGCTTCCGCGCCCCCTTCGCTCCAGGCGAAGGGGCTGGTTCCGCCCGCCGGACGACAAAGCCAGAACGCCATATATACATGAGGTTTCACCCGCCAACCGTCTCGTGCAACTCGACGAAGGCAAGTTTGGAAATCCTGCCTATTGCTACGAGCAGGTAGAGCTTGTCCTGCGCCGGCATCACCACCTACTCGCCGCCAGCACAAGAACAAGGAGGCCGATCAGTTCATAACCCCGTCTCGCTGACCGCCTAGAGTAACTGGGATCAAGCCACGACCGAGTCCAGACTATTGGCCCAGCAGCCGCCCGAGGAAAAACGCCAGCGCCAGCGCCGGACCGAAGGCAATGGGCCGATCCGCCCGCAGCCCGCCGGGCCGTTTGGCAAGCACAGCCACGGCAATCCCGATCAGCCCCGCCCCCATCACGACATAAGGCAGCGCTGCCAGCCCAAGCCAGGCCCCGGCGGCGGCCAGCAGCTTTGCGTCTCCCTGCCCAAGACCGTGGCGGCGCCTGACCACCCAATACACCCAGTTAAGCAGGCGGAACCCCAGATATCCCAGCGCCGCCGCCGCCGCATGGTCGTAAAGCGCCTCGGGCTGCTCAAGCCACGTGACCGCAAGGCCCGCGAGGATGAGAGGCAGCGTAATAAAATCGGGCAGCCGGAACGTCCCGGCATCAATCCAGGCCGCGCAGAGCAGAGCCCAGCCAAGTCCGGCATCAATCCAGGCCCGCGCACCGCCGCCATCGGCATAGAGCGCGGCCAGGGCGATTGTGACCGCCGCAAGCTCGATGGCCGGATGAAACCAGCCGATCGGCGCACCGCAATGACGGCAGCGGCCCCGCAACAACACGAAGCTCAGCAGCGGCACCAGCTCCAACGGCCCGAGCGGATGCAGACATGACTCGCATTGCGAGCGCGCCAGCGCCACGGGCCGCCCCTGCGGCCAACGGCGCACGAGCACGCCGAGCCAGCTGCCGATAACCAACGCCACCAGCGGCAGCAGCCAGACAGGCAAGACCATTCCGTCAGCCCGGGCGGCTCACGCCGCTGGTTTTCCGCCCGGCGGCACGTAGCCATCGGTCAAGGTCTTCAGGAAGGCGATGATATCCTTCTCTTCCCCGTGGCTAAGCGCGGGAGCCTGGCCCAATTTTCGGTCGAGCGGCGGGTCGGATACATCGATATTTGCCTGATAGGGCTTGGGCAAATCGTTAAATTTCTCAATCTGGCCGTCAGCGCCGCGGGGATATATCTTCTCCGGCCTCGTGTCGCGGAAATCGTAGAAATCCAGCACATCCTGCAAATTGTGGTACACGCCGTTGTGAAAAAACACCTTGCGGGTAGCCGCATTGCGCAGGGTCGGCGTCAGGAACATGCCGCAATACTGGGTCTGCTTCTCCAGATCCGTTCGGCCCGGTCCGCAAAGACCAAGATCGAAATAATTCGCCGCCTGATTGACCACGAGCTTCGGGTTCCGCGGCAGGCCGAGCGCCTCGAACTGGTGGTCCGTGAATAGCGGCGGCAGCCCGTCCGGGGAGGCCTGGTCAACATGGCACGCGGCGCAGTCGCCCTTTTTGGGGTCGTTGAACAGCACGTAGCCGCGCAGCTCCGCCTGGGTAAGCCGGGCCTTGCCTTCCAGCCAGGCATCGTACTTGCTGCTATACGGGTGGAAGCTCTGGTCCTCAATCTGATAGCGGGCGACAGCGAACATCGCCTCCGAAACCAGCATGCCGGGTGCGGCGAAAATCTGCGCGCCGAAGAGTTGCGCGAAACGGTTCGCGTAAGGTGCCGCCTGCAATTTCGCGGCCACGATCTGAATGCTACCGCCATCCATCTCCAGCGGATTGAGCAATGGCCCCATCGCCTGAATCTGTAACGTGTCGGCACGGCCATCCCAGAACATCCCGCCTTGCGGCACAATATTGGCCGCCGCCTGTGCCGTATCCCGCGCGGTTTTCGTGACGCGGGACGTGTTACGGGCTTGCGCTGCGCGTTGCGGCAGAGGGAGCAGCGCATCGTTATCGCCGGAGGGGTCCGGCCCGATGCTGAAATTCGGTTCGCGGTCGAGATACATCAGCGATGGCACGGCTCGCGCGCCCTGGCTGGCAAGAGCAGGACCACCATACACGGCCGGGTCATCACCGGGCGGGCCGTAAGCGTGCTGCGGACTATGGCAGGACTCACAAGCAAGTTTGCCGGAGGAAGACAGGCTGGTGTCGTAAAACACCAGCTTGCCCAATTGCGCCATTGCCGAAAGCGGCGCCGCCGCCGGGCGGACCAGTTGGACCGGGGCAGGATTTTCGCCCTGCGCGAGCTTCCAGCTCGCTTCAGGGTTAGAAATCCAGTCCACAACCGGCACTGGGCTGCACCACAGCGCCACCGCAACGGCACAGACGCCAAGCGCGAACAGAGAGACAAGGCTAGCAAGCACGCGCATGACGTCTGGTCCTTAAAGGCTTATTTCAGCACTTTACCCGTGGCCGGATCGAGGAAGAGCTTCGGCGTTTCACCGTCATCCTTCAGTTCCAGCATCGACATGATTGGCTCCGCCTTCACGGACACGTCAAACGAGCCGCCGCCAATGTGCTTGCCGGGCATCCAGTTGTCCTCGATGAAACTGACCACGGATGCCTGTGTGAGGAGACCGTGCGAAACATAGTTCGACCGCGCCCAGGGGGAGATCAGCAGGAACGGTATACGCGTGCCGGGACCACAACGGCCATTCACCGGCTTGCCGGAGAGACCCTTCGGATGCGTGCCAGTGCCGCAGGAGCCAGCACCGTTCAGCTGGTCAGCCACGGCGTCAGACGACGAGCTGGTCGGCTTAGTGTAGGCATGGTCATACCAGCCATCCGAATCATCCCAGGTGACGATGACCGCAGTGTTCTTCCAATCCGGCTGCTGTTCGAGGAAGTTGATCAGCTTGACGAGACCGGCTTGTTCATCCAGCGGGTCGGAGTAGCCGGCGTGGCCGTCCTGGTAGGCCGGCAACTTGATATAGGAAACCGACGGGAAGTTGCCGACCTTCACCGCGTTATAGAAATCTTGCAAATCGTACTGGTGATTCGCCGGATCGATGGCGCCGTTACGGTCGAAGCTGTAACCGATCGACAGCAGCGAGGCCGGGCGCGCATGGGTGGGGTTGGCGGTGGAAGCGTAGTACTGGAACCAGTTATGGTGCGGGATGTAGTCCGCCGTCGCCGCGCCGACCACGGTGGACATCGTGCTGCGGCCGCAGCCGGTGGTGCCGTTCGTGTTGGTGGCGCCGAGGTTGAAGCCGGCCATGAAGCCGCCCCAGGTGATGCCCTCGCTGTTAAGCAGGTCACCGATATTCTTGCCGGTCAGCATCGCCTGATTGGTCGTGCTGGAGCAGACATCGTAGCCGGGATCGACGTCATTGATCAGCGTCTTACTGCCGTCACTATTAGTTACGTAGTAGGAACTTTTGCTGGACGCGATGAGCTTCAGGCCATTGGTCTGGCCAGACACCACTTCGAGTGCGCCGGGGGTGGAGGGGCCATAGGTGTCCGTGAACGTATTGTCGTCCATGGCGAAATGCTGGGCATAGTTCCACAGAGCCGTAACGGTGTTGCCATCGTAATAACCCATCACCTGACCTTTGGTGCCGAACGCGCCCGCGCCTCCAGAGGTGGCGGTGCCGGTATATTTCGGAAACAGATCGGCACGGCCATTATAATAGGCCTGCTCTTCGGCGGTATAGGCATGGTTCTGGTCGGCGGTGCTGGCCTGCGTGCGGTCCAAACGGAACGGCTCCGCGGCATCGGCGCCATTCGCCGTGTTGGTGAAGTTCGGGTTGTTAGTCAGCAGGTTGGCGGTAGCCAGGTTGTTGACGTACGGGGTGTGCGGACGCGCGGTAAATTTTGGCTCACCGTCAGGGTTGGCGGCATGCGGATAGGTGGCAAAATAATGATCAAACGAAACATTCTCATCGAAGATCACGACCAGATGCTTGATCGGTGTCCTGGTTTTCACATGATCGGCCTTACGCGCGGCCGAATCGAGATTGGGCGGCGCCACGGCACCGATGAGGGGGGCCGCTTGTACTTGCGTGACCGGGGCGATCGACATAACCAATGTCGACGCACAGAAAGACGCGCTGAGGAGGGATGCACGTAATCTCATAGCACTTCACCTGTTGTTTACGAGTTGTTAAAGCCGCCGCCTCTCTAATCGAACGCAAGCCGCTCGCATGTTACTCAATTGTGATTTGTTACATCGCGCTGGCCAGACGCGAAACCGGGGCACTAACACCTTTAATGGATGAGTGACATTATTCTGTCACTTGCCCGTGTCCATCTCTGCCGCGACATAGCGTTTCATGGATATTCTGCCAACGGACTCTGCCGCGGCAACAGAGGCGACGGCATCAGCGGCGGATGCCGCGCTCGGCCTGCTCGTGGCCACCGGCACCTGCGATGCCATCGCCATCGAGCGCGCTCGCGCCGTATCGCGCGAGAGCGGGGCCAGTTGCACGCAAGCATTGGTTCAGCTCGGCC
>JAQUAC010000103.1:0-5512 GCA_028687415.1 Acidocella sp.
GCTGCTTGGCCAGATACATGGCAATCTGCCGTGGCCGGGCGATATTGCGCGCCCGCCGGGCGGAAGACATCTCCGACACACGTATATTATAGTGCTCCGCCACCTTCTTCTGGATCTCCTGAATGGAGACCTTGCGGTCATGCGCCTTCAGTAGGTCGTGCAGCACCTCATGCGCGGTTTCCATGGTCAGTGCGCGGTCGAACAAATTGGCGTGGGCAATCAGCCGGTTCAGCGCGCCCTCCAGCTCACGGTTGTTGGAGGTAATCTTGCGCGCCAGGAATTCCAGCACCTTACTCGGCACCTCCACCCCTGCCCGCTGCGCCTTGGCCTCCAGAATGGAGATACGCAGTTCAAAGGTGGTGGCATGCAGATCAGCCACCATGCCGCAGCCCAGCCGCGTTCGCAGGCGGTCTTCCAGGCCGGAGAGGTCGGAGGGGGATTTATCCGCCGAGATGACGATCTGCTTGCCGGCCTCGACCAGCGCGTTGAACGTATGGAAGAACTCTTCCTGCGTGTTGTCCTTGCCGATGAGGAATTGCAGATCGTCGATCATCAGCACATCCACGCTGCGCAGCTCGTTCTTAAATTCGAGCGTGGATTGCGAGCGCAGCGCGTTGATGAAGCGGTACATGAATTTTTCCGCGGACATATAAGCCACGGAAACCGGAGCGCCGTTGCAGCCCCGGGTGGAAAGCTCCCAGGCAATGGCGTGCATAAGATGGGTTTTGCCCAGCCCGACGCCGCCATACAGGAAGAGCGGGTTGAAGCCGGGGGTCGCCGGAGCTTCGGCCACGCGGCGGGCGCAGGCATAGGCGAATTCGTTCGGTTTACCGACCACGAAGGTTTCAAAGGTATAGCGCTGGTCCAGCGCCGCCGCGGATTCCGGGCGTGCTGAAGCTGGCTGCGGGGCTGGAGCCTGTTGCACCGGGGCAGCCGAGGGTTCGGCCAGGTCCGGCGCGGTGCCGCGCGCGGGCGAGCTGCCGGTGCGGAACTCAACGCGCTTGATGGCCGGGTTCTCAGCCTGCCAGAAGGCGGCGATCAGCTCGCCATATTCCTTGTTCACCCAATCGCGCAAAAAGCGTGTGGGCAGGATCACGGTCACCTCATCCCCGGCAGCGCCGGCGAAGGCTACCTGCTTGAGCCAGGTACGGTATTCCACCTCGCCAACCTCAACCTGCAAGCGGGCTCGCACACGCGACCATTGCTCAGCCAGGGTAGAGTCATCCTGCCGCAGCGAAGATATCTTCAGCACGGCGTCACCATCACGCATGGAACCGATCTCCAGGCTCATTCCCAATTTCCGCTCCTGCCCCTGAACTCGCCACGCAATACCATCAACCCTGCCAAGCACCGGCCCTGATCAGACCCGACGTTCGCAAAATTGAGACAGCCAATGGAAGTAGATTGAGGCCCTAAGTTAGGTCGAAAACACCCAACCGCGCAAGCGCTCAATTCCACCGAGTCGCTGAGCAACCCCCTGACAGGCCAAAATTATAAAGCAAACTCAAAGACTTACATGGAGTCACTTTGTTAAGGCGATTCCTATAGTCGTACCCAGTAGTCGTACCCAGCTCACCAAAGCGTGAAAACGCAAAACCGCCGCAGTCAAGCCATCATTATAATGACTTGACAACGGCGGCAAAACATTACGTTTTTTGAGACGGGCGCCAGAGCGCCCATCCGTCTGGCTTAAGCCGCGACGGAGACCGCTTTGACGCGGGCGGATAGGCGGGAGATTTTGCGCGAGACCGTGTTGGCCTTCAGCACACCCTTGCCCACAGCACGCTGCAGCTCGGGCTGAGCGGCGCGGAAAGCGGCGAGGGCAGCGTCCTTGTTGCCGGAGGCCACGGCTTCCTCAACCTTGCGGATGGCGCCATGGACACGCGACTTACGTGCCTTGTTGCGCGCCGTGCGCTTGAGGGTCTGGCGGATGCGTTTTTGCGCTGATGCGATATTGGCCATGGTATCCGAAACAAAGGGTTCAATGAAGCGCGCGGTCTAGCCCCGCCAGCTCCGCGCGTCAAGCCGCTTATTCGCGGATCACCCAGGATTTGCGCATGGAGGTGAACACCTCCCACGTGCCGGTGAAGCCGGGTTCGATCACAAACCTGTCCCCTGCCCCCGCCTCTATGCGGCTCCCATCATCGCCAACCAGCACGCAGGCGCCCGAGATCACCTCCACATACTCCCATTCAGTATAAGCAATCCGCCATTTTCCTGACGTTGCCTCCCACTCACCAACGCAGAGCTTTTGCGCTGGATTATCGTAAAGCACCCAGGTCCGCGTCTTCGGCGCGCCTTCCAGCACCTTGTCGGCGGGCACATCCTCCCAGGCCGCCTCCCCCGCAGTTGGGAGCTTCACCAGCGCGGCGCTCACTGTGCCTGCCCCTGGCCGAGCGCCGCCGGCCCCGCGCCAGGCAGATAATTCGGCACGGCGGAGTTTGTGTTCGCCGGAGTCGCCGGGGTGGAGGCCGTCTGGGTAGACGCGGGCGCGGTCAGCGGTGTGGCCTGAATAACCCCTGTGCTGGCACCGCCCGCCGCGCTGGCGGCTGGCGCTGCGCTCCCCGGCGCGGCGGTCCAGGAGACCCAGTTCGGCAGGTTATGCTGAATTTGGTATTGCAGCTGCACGTTCATGGCATCCATCATGCGCTTGGTCATTCCGTACAGCGCCGCCCGCATGTCGTCCTGCGTGGCATCGGAATCCGGTGCCGTCTGGCTGGCGCTCACGCTCGCCTCGGTGAAGCCGGTGGCTTGGCCATCGGCGCTGGCCAGGTTCACGTCCACAGTCATCTGTCCGATCAAATTGCCCCCCACCTGATCGATGGAGGCGGTCTGGATCGTCACCGTGCCGGTCCCCGGCTGGCCGGAGGGCACGAGACGGCGGTTCAGCACTCCCTGCAACGTGCTGGAGGGCGGCGCCGGGTTCTTGCCCGCCAGCGTGGCCTGGCTGGGCGTGGGCACGTAATTGTTCACCACGTTCAGGCTCGACACCTTCAGCACAATCGGCGGCAGATAAGAGTAGTTTAGCGGCTGAAAGGTCTGCGCAGGCGGGGTGCTGCACCCGGCCAGGGCGCAGAGGGGCAGAACAAAGAGAAATTTCTTCATGATGAGGCTCCGGGCCGGCCGTTGACGGAATCACGCGGGAAACGAAAATCAAAATTGCAGAACTCGCAGGTCATGACGATATCCCCATCGACCGCCATGTGGTCGAGATCGTCATGGGTGAACCCCTCCAATATCCCGCCCAGCCGCGCGCGCGAGCAGCGGCAGCCGAAGCTCAGGGGGCGCGGGCGTCCAACCGCCACGCCTTCGCCATGGAACAGCCGGTACAGCAACCGCTCCGGCGGCAGGGTGTCATCCAGCAACTCCTCCTGGGTCAGCGTGTCGGCCAGAATGCAGGCGGTGCGCCAAGCCTCGTCCTGCAGATCAGCGGACATCTCGGGCGAGATGCCCCCCGCTCCGGCCACGCGTTCCAACACCAAAGCCGCCGCGCGCCAGCCGGAAGGCGTCTCCGCCGCAGCCAGAAAAATCTTCGCCGGCAATTGCTCGGAGGTGGAAAAATAATGTTCCGCCATCTGCGCCAGACTTTCGCCCTCCAGCGCTACAATGCCCTGTTGCGGATCACGGTCCATCCCTTGGTCCACGGTAAAGGCCAGATAGCCTTTGCCGAGCAACTGCCCCGCATTGGCGTCCGTGGGGATCACCGCCTCATCGGTCACGCGCACATAGCCGCGCAACGCCCCGGCCTCGGTGCAATCCACAATCAGCATCGGCACCGGGCCATCCCCACGCGCCTGAATGGAGAAGGAGCCGTTGAATTTCAAGGCACTCGCCAGCGCCGCCGCCAGGGCCAGCGCCTGACCCAGCAATGCGCGCACGGGCGGCGCGTGCTCGTGGCGGGAGAGCAGCGTAGCCGCCAACGGCCCCAGCCGAATCACCCTGCCGCGCACCGGCTGGTCGGGCAGATAAAAGGGAGTCACGCCGCGTGGCACGGATAAATCCGGGACCTGCGGCCGGGTTGAGTCGAGAAAAGCGGGCAAATCTGTCATTGTGTGGTAATTAACCATGTTTTGCTGCCGTTGCCATTAGGGCATGGCCGGGTTAGCGGTTTAACATGACTGCTGAACCCACTGCCGATCTCGGCGCCTACGTAAAAAAGCTCAGCCGGGCCAGCGTGCTCGTGGTGGGTGACGCGATGCTGGACCGCTATGTCTATGGCGAGGTTTCACGCATCAGCCCGGAGGCACCCGTCCCCATCCTCACCGTCAAGCGCGAGGTCGCCATGCCCGGCGGCGCTGGCAACGTGGTGCGCAACCTTATCGCACTGGACGCCGCCTCCGCCTTTGTCTCCGTGGTGGGCGACGATCAGGCGGGCTCTGACCTCACCGGCCTCGTCGGCGGGCAGGAACATGTGGAGCCCTGGCTGCTGGTGCAAGGCGGGCGCACGACAACCCTAAAGACACGCTACATCGCGCAAGGGCAGCACCTCATCCGCGCCGACCGCGAGGAAACCCAGCCCCTGCCCCCCAAACTGGCCGAGCGCCTGGTGCGCATCGCCCTGGACGCCATGGCCGTCACCTCCGTCACCGTGCTCTCCGACTACCGCAAGGGCGTGCTGAGCGAGGAGGTGATCGCCCAGCTCATCGCCGGCGCAAAGAAGCTGGGGCGCAAGATCATCATCGACCCCAAGGGGCGCGACTACGACCGCTACCGCGGCGCCGACATCGTCACCCCCAACCGCCGGGAGCTGGCCGAGGCCACCGGGCTCGCCGTGGATACCGAGGCCGGCATTGTCGCCGCCGCCCAGGCGCTGCTCTCCCGGTATGATTTCGGGGCTGTGCTGGTCACCCGCTCCGAGGACGGCATGAGCCTGATCACCCCCCGCGAGGTGCGCCACTACCCCGGCGAGGCCAAAGAAGTATTCGACGTCTCCGGCGCCGGCGATACCGTGGTAGCGGCCCTGGCGGCTGCCATGGCGGTGGAGGTGCCGCTGGCCGACGCCGCGCGTCTGGCCAACATCGCCGCCGGCATTGTGGTCGGCAAGGTTGGCACCGCTGTGGCCCGCCCCTCGGACATCCTGGCCGCCATCGCCCCCGCCACCGGCGCGCTGCGCAAGGTCGTCACCCCCTCGGCTGCGGCGGAGGCGGCGGAGCGCTGGCGCATGCGCGGCTACAAGGTGGGCTTTACCAATGGCTGCTTTGACCTGCTGCACCCCGGCCATGTGCACCTGCTGGAGCAGTGCCGGGCCATGTGCGACCGGCTGATCGTCGGCATCAACGCCGACAGCTCCGTGCAGCGCCTGAAAGGCCCCACCCGCCCGGCCCAGGGCGAGGCCGCCCGCGCCGCCGTGCTCGCCTCGCTCTCCAGCGTCGATCTGGTCTGCCTGTTCGAAGAAGACACCCCCATAGAGCTGATCAAGCGCATCCGCCCAGATCTGCTGATCAAAGGCGCCGACTACACCCGCGAGACGGTGGTGGGCGCGGATCTCGTGGAAAGCTGGGGCGGGGCCGTG
>JAQUAC010000103.1:5522-7447 GCA_028687415.1 Acidocella sp.
CGGCCACTCCACCACCGCCACGCTGGCAAGGCTGCGCGGATGAACCTCCCCCTTGGCCCCGAAATCGACCCCTGGCCCCGCCTCATCCCCGCCCGCATCGCCCATGCCGGCGCGCGCGTCACGCTGGAACCGCTGCACCGCCGCCATGGGGCAGAGCTGTTCGAGGCCGCACGCCATGCCGAGACCGGCTTCACCTATATGGGCTATGGCCCTTTCCCCACCCGCCCGGCGCTGGATGCGTTCATCGCCACCAACTCCACCCGGCAGGACGCTTTGTTCTGGACAGTCCGCCCCGTCACCACCGGGCTGGCCTCCGGCTGGCTCAGCCTGATGAACATCGAGCCCGCCAACGCCGCCATCGAGCTTGGCTCTATTTGGTTCTCCCCCGCCCTCCAGCGCACCCGCGCCGCCACTGAGGCAATGTTCCTGTTGCTCCGCCACGCGGCGGACGAGCTTGGCTACCGCCGCCTGGTGTGGAAATGCGACAACCTCAACGCCACCTCCAAAGCCGCCGCCCTGCGCCTGGGCTTCACGCCCGAGGCCGTGCTCCGCGCCCATATGGTGGTGAAGGGCCGCGAGCGGGACACGGCGATATTCTCCATCACCGCCGCCGAATGGCCCGCCCGGCGCGACGCCCTCGCCGCCTGGCTGGCCCCGGAGAATTTCGCGCCGGACGGCACGGCGCTCCGCTCCCTCGCCTCATTCCGCGGTTAAGCGCGTTACTTCCGCTTTCAGCCGGGGCAATATCTCCTGCCTGAACCAGGGGTTTTTCGCCTCCCACCCAATGGTGCGCCAGGAGGGGTGCGGCAGCGCCATGAACCGCCCCGCAGCCGCCGCCCGCACATGCGCGGTCATGCTGCCCCGACCCAGATAGCGCCTCTGCGCATAACCGCCGACAAGCAGGAACAGCTCCAGCTGCGGCATCAGCGCCAGAAACCGCTCATGCCATAGCGGCGCGCATTCCGGGCGGGGCGGACAGTCTCCACCCTGCGGCAAACGGCCCGGATAACAGAATCCCATGGGCATAATGGCAACCCGCGCCGCATCGTAAAACACATCCCGCCCAATTCCCATCCAGCCGCGCAGCCGGTCGCCGGAAGCATCGTTGAACGGCAGCCCGGTATTATGCACCTTGGTCCCCGGCGCCTGAGAAATGATCATCAGCCTAGCCGTGCCGGAGACCTGAAACACCGGGCGCGCACCGAGCGGCAGGAAGGCAGCACAGCACGTGCACCCCCGCGCCTCGGCGGACAGAGCTTCGAGAGGTGTCAGATTGCCCTCCTGCACATATATAATGGCAACAATACTTGCCCCCACAAGAACGCGCACGCCGCGCGGCCCGCTTCCGCCATTCTCATCTCCCCGGCGCTAAGCCGCCATTTACCACGCCGCAATAGCCACGCCGAAAATTTCAACTGTGGATTGGCACAGGGCAAAGCCTTAAGAGCTTCACCCCATGGACATCTCCGCGCCGCCGCATGAGGCGATCAAACCCCGCGCCACCGCCTGGTTCGCCACGCTGCGCGACAATATCTGCGCCGAATTCGAGGCCATAGAGGATCTGGCCGGGCCGCATCCGGGCCGCTTCACCCGCACCGCCTGGGACCGCGCGGGCGGCGGCGGCGGCGTGATGAGCGTGATCCGGGGGCAGGTGTTCGAGAAGGCCGGGGTGAACGTCTCGGTGGTGGAGGGCGAACTCACCAAGGAATTCGCGGCGAGAATTCCAGGCACCGAGGCGGGGGCGAAATTCTGGGCAGCGGGGATTTCCCTGGTGGCGCATCCGCGCAGCCCGAAAGTACCGGCCGTGCACATGAACACGCGCATGATCGTGACCGCGAAAGGCTGGTTCGGTGGCGGCGGGGATCTGACCCCGCTGCAACCCGGCACCGCGGAAGCGGCTGAAGACGCGGCGCATTTCCACGCCG
>JAQUAC010000104.1 GCA_028687415.1 Acidocella sp.
CACGCAGGCTTTCCAAAATTCGCTTGAAGGCACTTGATTTTGTAAAAACCGCGCCCCCCTCGCCAGTGGTGATATGATGCGCCGGATAAAAACTCAGCGTGGCGATGTCGCCAAAATTGCCCACGGCCTGGCCGTTATAGCGGGCGCCAAGCGCATCGCAGCAATCCTCGATCAACCGCAGATCATGCCGCTTGGCGATCTCGCAGATAGCGCCAAGTTCAAACGGATTACCCAGCGTGTGCGCGAGCACAATCGCACGGGTGCGTGGCGTGATCGCCGCCTCAATAGCTTCAATGGCAACATTGTAGGTAGGCAGTGAAACATCCACAAATACCGGTACCAGCCCGTTCTGCAGCACCGGGTTGACAGTAGTGGGAAACCCGGTGGCGCAGGTGATAACCTCATCGCCCGGCTTCAGTGCTGCTGTGCCTAAGCTGGGGCTGGTCAGTGCCGTCACCGCCAACAGATTGGCCGAGGATCCGGAATTCACGGTCAACGCGTAACGGCTTTGCGTGGCCTGGGCCAGCCGCGCCTCGAACGCATCGTTGAAGCGCCCGGTAGTGAGCCAGAAATCCAATGCGGAATCCACGAGATTCACCATCTCCGGGGCACCATATACCTTACCGGAGACGGGCACGGGCGAGGTTGCGGCATCAAACGGCTTCGGCGTATGCGCAAGCTCGGCATAACGCGCGGTGAGTTGGAGAATCTGCCTGCGCAGAGCGATAGCTTCGTCAGTCATGGCGGCAGTATGCCTCTATTTGCGCGAGCGTGAATGCCTGCATCGGCGCCTTGGCCATAAAGGCGCGGTACCAGGCGGCGGTAGCGGTAAGAGCGACATCAAGTGCGCCCGGTTGCCAGCCCAGCTCCCGCCGCGCCTTTTCCGCATTCAGCCGCAGCACTGGCGCCTCATGTGGCGCATCCGGCTGCGGCTCTACCGTGTAGAACGCTCCGCTGCCCCAAATTTCGCACAGTCTGCCAATGATTTTCTCGACCGAAACCTCGCTCGCCGCAGGTGGCCCGAAATTCCAGACGCTCCGGCGCGCGGTGCCATTCCAGAGATGCTCTGCCGCCAGTAAATAGCCGCAAAGCGGGTCCAGCACATGCTGCCACGGGCGGATGGCATTTGGGCTGCGTATGGTCAAAAACTCACCCGCCGCCATGGCGCGGAAGAAATCCGGCAGCAGCCGCTCAGCGGACCAATCCCCCCCGCCAATGACATTGCCGCCGCGCACGGTGGCTAGCTTCTGTTCTGTGGATAGAGGAAAGCTCGCCGCAACCAGTTCGGCGCATGCCTTTGAGGCACTATACGGATCATGTCCGCCAAGCCGCGCGGTCTCTGCATGCGCGGTGGTTGATTCAGAATAAACCTTGTCGCTGGTTACAATAATCGTAACCTGCACGCTCGGCGTTTGGCGCACGGCATCCAGCAGGTTTGCCGTGCCCATGATGTTTGTCGAATAAGTCTCCAGCGGCTGTGCGTAGGAGGCCCGCACGAGCGGCTGTGCGGCAAGATGAAGGACGATATCCGGCGCGAACTCCTTTATCGCATGCGTAAGCATGGCGGCATCTCGTATATCCGCGATCTCGTGATGCAGCTTCCCTTCCACACCACAAATGGAGAAAAAATCCGGTGTGCTGTTCGGCGCCAGCGCATAGCCGCGCAGTGTCGCCCCTATTTGTGAAAGCCACAGTGCCAGCCAGCCACCTTTAAAACCTGTATGACCGGTGAGGAAGACGCGCTTGCCCGCCCAGAATTGCGGGCTAGGCAAGGTCCGGCTCATGGCTGCCACATCATCCACGGTGCCGCGCCGCTTTCGCAGAGCTGGTCCAGCCCCATGCGGTCGCGCAGCGTGTCCATGGGCTGCCAGAAGCCATTATGGCGATATGCCTGCAACTCGCCGCGCGCTGCCAGCGTTTCCATAGGCGCCTTCTCCCACAATGTCGCATCACCTTCGATTGTATCGAGCGCGCGAGGATTCAGCACAAAGAACCCGCCGCTAATCAGCCCTGATTCCTCCGCGGGTTTTTCCTCGAAGCGGTCCACGCTGTTGCCCGCAAGGTGCAGTGCCCCAAAGCGTGCCAGCGGCCTCACAGCCGCCACGGTGGCCAGTTTTCCATGGGTGCGATGAAAGGCAAGCTCGGCAGCGATGTCGATATCCGCCACTGCATCGCCATAAGTCATGCAAAACATCTCGTCCTGGCCGAGATATTTACGGATGCGCCGCAACCGTCCGCCGGTCTGCGTCTCCAACCCGGTCTCCACCAGCGTCACGCGCCAATCCTCTGCCTGGCTCTGGTGAATGGTCGTGCCGGCACGCAGATCCACGGTAAGGTCGGATGAATAGAGGTTATAGTTGTAGAAATAATCTTTGATCTTATCGCCCTTATAGCCAAGGCAAATGATGAAATCCGAGATGCCGTGCTCGGCATAGATTTTCATGATGTGCCACAATATCGGCCGCCCGCCGATCTCCACCATTGGCTTCGGCTTCGTATCGGTTTCCTCGGAAAGCCGCGAGCCGCGCCCCCCAGCAAGGATCACGGCCTTCACGCCGCGTGGCTCAAGCATCGGTATCGTTCCACATATTTGCAGCCAACTCCTCACGCGGCAGAAACGGCGCCATATCGTGCAGCGGCGAAGAGACCATCCGGCCATCGTCGAGCTTGCGCGAGGACAGCTTTGGTGCGAATCCCTGTGCCGGGTCCAGCGCAATTTCGCAGAATTGCGGGCCAGGCGCGGTAAGCACCTCCGCCAGCGCCGATGGCAGTTCCGCATGCCCCGCCACGCGCCGCGCGGGCAGACCAAACGCGGCGGCAACACGGCAGAAATCCGGGAAGGTGACGCCATTCGTCGCGTCGCACCCGAACATGTTGTCGGCAAAAAATGCGGTCTGTGTCTGCTTTATAGACGAATACCCGGCATTATTCAGAAGGAAGATCTTGATGTTCAGCTTCTGCGCAAAAATGCTTTGCAGCTCCTGCAAGTTCATCATGATGCTACCATCCCCGGCCAGACAGATGATCCGCTTGCCCGGCGCGGCATAAGCAGCGCCAATTGCCGCGGGCAAATCATATCCCATGGAGGCGGAGCCTGAGTTTGAGAACATCCTTTGCCCGGCTTTAAGTTTTGCTGCCTGAAAGGTGGTGACGCAAGCCGTGGCGTTGGCGGTGACAACCACATCATTCTCGCCCATGGCGTCGAACAGCTTGTCGGCAAAAACATACGGATTGATGCCGCGCGAATCATCTGCATATTCAGGTTGCAGCACGGGGTAGCGGCGGCGGCGCTCATGGCACCATGCCAGATAAGCGGCTTGCGCGGTACTTGGTGCGAAATTGTCCAATTCCTGCACTAGTGCTGGAATAAAAACTTTCAAATCCGCCAGTACGGGGTTTTCGATTTCCAGTGTCGGCTTAGCCAGCTCAGCGGAGTCAATATCCACCATGATCTTCACGGCGTCGGGCGCAAAATTCTCCCAGTTATAGGAAATCTGCCGGATGTTCAGCCTGCAACCGAGAATCAGCACCACATCCGCGTTCTGTACGGCAAAATTCCCGGCGCGGTTTCCCACTGTGCCAGGGCGGCCAACATAGGCGGGGTGGTCTTCCGGCAGCACATCATGCGCGTTGAAGGCGGTGGCGACAGGAAACTTCGTTAGCTCCACCAAACGCAGAAAATCGTCATAAGCACCGGAGATGCGCACCCCCGTGCCGGGCATAATCACAGGGCGCTTAGCCTCGCGCAGTAGCGCCGCCACCGCCGCAACATCGGGCGGTGCCGGCTCCGGCTCTGGCGTAAACCCGCGCAGCGTCTCAGGCTCTATCTGCGCGCCCTGAATATCCATCGGCACGTCGATCCACACCGGCCCAGGCCGCCCGGTACGCGCCAGATGGATCGCCTTCTCCACCATGTAGCGCGCCTCCTGCTTGTCACGCAGCACGGTGGCGAATTTCGTAATCCCCCGCACCATGGCAACAATATCCGCCTCCTGGTCGCCAAGCTGGCGCAGAGGCAGATCATAGCTCGAAGCCATCGTCTCCTGCTTCACCTGTCCGGAGATGACGAGCATGCCGATAGAGTCTGTCCACGCCCCATGCACGCCGTTCAGCGCGTTGATGCCCCCCGGCCCGGTGGTCACGTTGAGCAGCGCCAGCCGCCCGGAGAGGCGGCAATACGCCTCCGCCGCCATCGCGCAGGCCTGTTCATGGTGCAAACAAATGCCGTGCAAATTTTTGTTGCGGGAGGACGCATCATTCAGATGCATCGCCCCCCCGCCGGTCACGGTAAAGAAATCCTGCACCCCATGCGCCGCCACCAGCGCGGCAATGTAATCCGCGACGCGCAAGGCCTAAACCAGCCGCGGCGCGTTGCGGACAGGCTCTAGCGCATCAGTATCTATCCCGCGCTGATCGATGGTTTTTGCAAGCTGGGAGTCGGAACCGTAAGGGCTGTCTATATTCCTGAAGGCGATGGCGGCATCTTTCGGCACGGCATGCAGCAGTACCTCGCCCTTCATCATCTCGCGGCAGGAAATCTGGCCTTTCTGCAGCGGTACGGCGAGGTAGACGTCGTCATCATTGAGAATATATCCGGCTGGCAGATCGCGCTTGGCATACACGCCGCGCACCAGCCCATCCAGATAGCGCACCTCTTTCTCCGGCGGCACGCGCTTGGAGAAGGGTGATCCCCCGCACATTTCCTCAGCCTTATGGAAGGCCTTGAACCAAGCGTCCACCTGCTCGGGCAGCGAGCAATAAGGTGAAACCGGAATCCCATCCGCCTCGATGTCAACATGCCGTTCAAACGTCCGCGCCCCCTTGGCGTAGGCGATGAGCGTGGAATCACGCCAATCCCGGTACTCATGCGTGGAATAGCCGATCACGTTATCCGGGTAGCGCGCCTTCAGAAAGTCGATCTGGTTCATCTCCAGCTCGTAATCCTCGGAAGGATAAATTGACACGCAATGATTGATCGCCAGCGGAATATTGCGTTTAGCAAAGAACGAGACAATATCATCAAGATCACGCAATGATGATCCGCCGGTGGAGATGATCACCGGCTTCTTCGTCGCCGCTATTTTCTCGATCAGGAACCAGTCCTTGATATCCGAGCTGGCGATCTTGATGATCTGAATACCCAGCTCAACGCATTTCTCCACGGAAGTTTCATCGAACGGCGTCGCCATCGAGACCATCGAGGAGTTGCGCACCGCCGTGACCATCTTCTGGTAATCCGCCCAGGAGAGCTGGGTATCCAGCGTCTTCTTGATATAGCGAATATCCGTGCGGGTGCGGAAATCCTTATGGATGAAGCTGTCAACGTCACGGAACTGAAACTTCATTGCCGCGCGCACATTGTTGTAGCGCACCACTTTCGCGTAATCGGCGATGATCTTCAGCCCCCGATCCACATTCCCCCAATGGTTGTTTGCCATTTCCAGCACGAACAGATTGTCGAAGATCGAGGCGCGCATTGGTCAGTGGCTCCGTGGGGTAAACGCGTGTTAATTTATGGTCATAGCCCGGTGGCGTCAATTTTTCAGGCGCCTGGCTTCCCGGCTCACGAATCCGAGAACAAGCGCCGCGAATTCCACCGCCAGCCACCACCAGAGCGCTTGCCGCAGCAACCAGAACGCAAACATCTCCGGCCCCGGCAGATAGGCTTGCCAGAGCCCGCCGATCATCGCGCGCGGCACCGCCTCCCACAGCAGCGCCAACACCACCCAGGGCAGGGCCAACCACCGCTTGGCGCCGGTAATCCGGCACAGTCCGGGCAAGGTGAGCAGTAGGAAAATTGCCCGGTACTCCACATTCTGCGCGGCCAGGAAGCAGAACAGAGTCACGGCCGCGCCAGCCACCAGCGCCTCCGCCCGCATTGTGTCCAACCGCGCTAGCGCCTGCTCCCAGCCCCGGCGCAGCTTCCAGGCCACCATCCCGCCGCCCAGAGCCAGCCCCCAGCCCATGGCATCGGGGTACCGCAACAGGTGCAGCATCGCCAGCCCGCGCGGCAGGTCTATGCGGCCAAAACTGGCGCGGAACGGCGTGCCGGAGGGGATAATGGCAACCGCCCTGAACAGATCATGTCCATACAGCGCCACGGCCAGCGCCAAAGCGGCCAGCCCCGCCACCCCCAGCGCCAGCACCACGTGGCGCTTCTCCCGCAGTGCCAGAATGAACAGAGCCACGGGGTAGAACTTAGCCGCCGCCGCCAGCGCGAATACGCCATAGCGTCCCGGCAGCCCTAGCACCGCCACCACGGCGGCAAAAATCGCTACGTCCAGATTGCCCTGCTCCAGCGCGTAATAAGCAGCGGGGGAAAAGCTCGCCGCCAGCCGCAGCCAGAACTCCCTGTGCCCGGCAGGAGGCGGCAGCCGCGCCAGCGCCGCCATATACGCCAGGCAGAACAGCACCCCGCCCGCCAGCGTGTCCCAGGGCCCAATGGGCAACAGCGCCGCCCGCAGCAGCAACGGCGAGTAGTTGAACACCCCGCCATCCAGGCAGGCGCTCGGCGTGTACACGTTCACCCCCGCGCGCCAACACGCTCCGCCCTGCAAAATAGCGCGCAAATCCACGAATGGATGCGGCTTGGCCACGCCATCCGGAATGCGAGTGAAAAACTCATAGGCGGGCAGGGCGCATGCGTGCAGCGCGGCAAACCCCGCCAGCAGCACGAGCCCCACAGCGCTAATGCGCCAGCGCGCGGGCAGCCGCCTCAAAACCCGATGCGTTCCTTCTCGATCACATAAGGCCGCTTCTGCACCTGGGTATGAATAGCCCCGACATACTCCCCAATAATCCCCAGCGAGACGAGCTGCACCGAGCCCAGGAAGAACAGCCCGATCACCAGCGGCGCGATGCCGACAGTGAAATGCGACCAGAAGATCAGCTTATAAAACAGGTATGAAAGCCCCGCCAGGAACGAGGCGCAGGCCGAGACGAACCCCAGCCCGGTCACCAGCCGCAGCGGCACTTTCGAGAGGTTGGTGACACCGAGCATGCCGATATCGTAGAGCGCGTAGAAATTATTCTTGGTGATGCCGCGCTTGCGCACAGGCTGGTCATAGGGAAGCTTGCAGATGCTGAGCCCAATCTCCGCGATCATCCCGCGGAAGAACGGGTACGGGTCATCAAAGCCGCGCACCGCCTCCACCACCTTGCGGTCATACAGCCCAAAGCCGGTGAAGTTCTGGATGGTCGAGATCGAGGCCATGCGCTCCACCAGCGCGTAATAGGTCTTGCGCAGAAGGAACATCGCCGGTGTTTCCTCGGAGGACCGCTTGATGCACAGCACCGTGGCATAACCCTCCCGCCATTTTGCCACCAGCTCGGGGATCATTTCCG
>JAQUAC010000105.1 GCA_028687415.1 Acidocella sp.
CCATGCCGCCGCCTACCCCAACACCTATTACGGCCAGCTTGCCGCCATGGCGCTGGGCGATTCGCCACAGCAATTGGCCGCGCGCATTCAGGCCGTGAGCGAGCCGGATTTCTCCGCCAACGACGCGCTGGATTTCGGCCTGATGGAGCTGCCCCGCGCCGCCGTGCTGCTGGCGCAGATGAACGACCCGAAAGATGCCGCCATCTTCCTTAACCGGCTGGGCGTAGTGGCACTGGACGACCGCAACCGCGAGCTGGCCGCCAAGCTGGCCCTTGGCCTCGGCCTGCCGCAATCAGCGGTGTCCATTGCCCGCAACGCGGGAATCGCGGGGCAGATGCTGGTGCGCGAAGGCTGGCCCACCCCTTATAACCCGCCCAGCACCATGCTGGACCCGGCGGTGGCCAATGGCATCATGCGCCAAGAGAGCAGCTTCGACCCCAATGTAAGCTCCAGCGCCGGGGCGGTGGGACTGATGCAACTCCTGCCCGAAACAGCGCGGCGCACGGCGCGCAAGAATGGCATCCCCTATAGCGGCAACTTGTTCGACCCGGAGCAGAACATGGCGCTCGGCACTGCCTATCTGGCTAACGAGGCGAAAAATTTCGGCAATTGCCTGCCACTTGCCTTCGCCGCCTATAATGCCGGGCCAACCAATGTGGTCCGCTGGCTTGCCACATATGGCGACCCGGAACTGGGCAGCGCCCAGGGCGGCGCGAACATCATAGACTGGATCGAGGAGATCCCCTTCTCCGAGACGCGCAACTATGTGCAGCGCGTGTCGGAAAACGTGACAATCTACCACGCCTTGCTTACCGGCTCGGCCGATTCACCCCTGACGCCATGGATCAACAAATGAGGCTCCACACCTTCCTTGCCAGCGGCTTCGGCTCCGGCTACGCGCCGAAAGCCCCAGGCACGTTCGGCTCGCTGATCGGCCTGGCGCTGGGCGGGCTGTTGCTCAGCCTCGGGCATCTACCGCTGCTCTTCGGCATCGTGGCGGTATCGGCCCTTGGCGTCTATGTCATCGGCAAACTGCCGGACCACGCGGCGGCGGACCCGGGCTGGATCGTCATCGACGAAATCGCCGGGCAAATGATCCCGCTACTGGCACTCTACGATTTCAGCCTGTCCGGCGCGCTGCTCTGCTTCGTGCTGTTCCGGCTGTTCGACATCTGGAAGATCGGCCCCGTCGCCTGGATGGACCGGCGGCACGACGAATATGGCATCATGGGCGATGACATCTTCGCCGGGCTGATGGCCTGGGTAATCGTGCTGGCGCTGCATCTGGTCTCGCCGCTGTGAGCGCCGCCAGCCTCGTTGCGCTGTTCAAGGCCAAGGGGCTGACCATCGCCACGGCGGAAAGCTGCACTGGCGGGCTCATCGCCGCCGCCATTACCGCCGTGCCTGGTGCCTCCGCCGTGCTTACCCATGGCTTCGTCACCTATGCCAACACCGCCAAGACCGCGATGCTCGGCGTGCCGGCTGCGCTGATCGAGGAAATGGGCGCGGTCTCCGAGGAGGTGGCACGGTGCATGGCGGACGGGGCGCGGGCGCGCTCGGGGGCGGATTTCACCGTCTCCGTCACCGGCATTGCCGGGCCTGATGGCGGCACAGCGGAAACCCCCGTGGGCACGGTCTGGTTTGGGCTGGCCGGGCCGCATGGCACCACTACATATCACCATATATTCCAGGGTGACCGCAGCGCCATACGCGCGCAAAGCGTGGATTACGCGCTGCGCCTGCTGGAAGAGGGAGGAAATGAATGAGTAAAAATCTAGGTGCTTGGGAAAAAGCCAAGCGCGAAGGCCGGAAGATGACAATGATCACGGCCTATGACTATCCATTCGCCAAGCTGGCGGACGAGGCCGGGCTGGATGCCGTGCTGGTGGGCGATTCCCTCGGCATGGTGGTTGCGGGTGAGGCCGACACGCTGCGCGTCTCTCTGGAGCAGATGGAGTATCACACCCGCATCGTCGCCGCCGGAGTGAAGCGCGCGCTGGTGATGGCTGATTTGCCCTTCGGCAGCTTCGAGGAATCCCCCGCCCAGGCCTTCGCCGCCTCCGCCCGGCTGTTAAAGGCCGGAGCCGATATCGTGAAACTGGAAGGGGGAGCACCGATGGTCGAGACCGTGGCCTATCTCTCCGCCCGCGCCATTCCGGTCTGCGCCCATATTGGCCTCACGCCGCAGCATGTGCGCCAGTTCGGCGGCTTCAAACGCCAGGGCAAAACCCCGGAAGCCGCCGCCAGGCTGATTGAGGATGCTGTAGCCTTGGCCGAGGCCGGGGCACGCATAGTGCTGATGGAGGCCATCCCCAGCGACCTCGCCACCGAAATCACCCAGCGCCTGTCCGTGCCCACCATCGGCATCGGTGCCGGTAACGGCACGGATGGCCAGGTGCTGGTGCTGCACGACGTACTGGGCCTGAACACGGACCGTGCCCCTGGCTTCGCCAAGCGTTACCTGGACGGCGCCGCTCTTATGCAAACCGCTCTCGGCCAATACGCCGATGAGGTCCGGGCGGTGCGGTTTCCCGCATAGCCTCAACAATGCGGGGGGCTGTCCCCCCTGCCGGGGGGCGAGCCCCTGGACCTCGTTAGATTTAGATCAGAAAAAAGGGGCTTTCCCATACCGTGACCAACACGGTGCTGGGAAAGCCCCTTTTTTCTGATCTAAGAACCTCTCGGCCCTTTGCAGGCGGTGCAGGGAGACAACATCCCCCTGCACCATGCCCTAACGAAGACTAAGCCGGCACAGGCCCCAGGCCACCGGGCATATCCGGCCGGGCCGAGGCCGTAGGCACGGAGGCGCGGCGGTTATCCTGCATAGGCTCATCCACGACCTTGCGGATGATCTTCTCCCCACGCAGCACCTGCTGGATTTCGTCACCCGAGAGGGTTTCGTATTCCAACAGCCCCTTGGCCAGGGCTTCGAGATCGTCCCGGCGCTCGGTAAGGATACGCTTGGCTTCGGCATAAGCGTGGTCGATAAAGGCGCGCACCTCGTTATCGATTTCGCGCGCCGTATCCTCGGAGACGCTCTTGTTCTGTGTCACCGAGTGGCCGAGGAACACCTCCTGCCCGTTATCGCCATAGGAAACCATGCCGAGCTTCTCGGACATGCCCCATTCGGTGATCATGCGGCGGGCGGTGTCGGTAGCCATCTTGATGTCGCCGGACGCACCGTTGGACACCTTATCCGGCCCGAACACCAACTCCTCCGCAGCACGCCCACCCATGGCCATGATCAGCTGCTGCAACAGCTTGAGCTTGCTGGTGGAGTAACGGTCACCCTCAGGCAGTGACATGACCATGCCGAGTGCCCGCCCGCGTGGGATGATGGTGGCCTTATGCACCGGGTCGCACTCCGGCAGGGTGATGGAGCAGATGGCGTGCCCGCCCTCGTGATAGGCGGTCATGCGCTTCTCATCGTCGCTCATCACCAGCGAACGGCGTTCCGCGCCCATCATCACCTTGTCCTTGGCGTGCTCGAACTCCGCCATCGCCACTACGCGCTTGCCGATGCGCGCGGCCAGCAGGGCAGCCTCGTTAACCAAGTTAGCGAGGTCAGCTCCGGAGAAGCCGGGCGTGCCGCGGGCGATAACCTTGGCGTCCACGTCGGATGCCAGCGGCACCTTGCGCATGTGCACTTTCAGGATCTTCTCGCGGCCAACCACATCCGGGTTCGGCACCACCACCTGACGGTCGAACCGGCCGGGGCGCAGCAGCGCCGGGTCCAGCACGTCCGGACGGTTGGTAGCGGCGATGAGGATCACGCCCTCATTGCTCTCGAACCCATCCATCTCGACCAGCATCTGGTTCAAGGTCTGCTCACGTTCATCGTTACCGCCGCCAAGCCCGGCGCCGCGATGGCGGCCGACAGCGTCGATTTCGTCGATGAAGATGATGCACGGCGCGTTCTTTTTGCCCTGCTCAAACATGTCGCGCACGCGGGAAGCACCCACGCCGACGAACATCTCAACAAAGTCAGAGCCGGAGATGGTGAAGAACGGTACGTTCGCCTCGCCCGCGATGGCGCGGGCAAGCAAGGTTTTACCCGTGCCGGGTGGGCCGACGAGCAGGCACCCCTTGGGGATCTTGCCGCCGAGCCGCTGGAACTTCTGCGGGTCGCGCAAAAATTCCACGATCTCCTGCAACTCGCCCTTGGCTTCGTCGATGCCGGCCACGTCCTCGAAGGTCACGCGCCCCTGCTTCTCGGTCAGCAGCCGGGCGCGGGATTTGCCGAAGCCCATGGCGCGGCCGCCGCCACCCTGCATCTGGCGCATGAAGTACAGCCACACGCCCATGAACAGCAGAATTGGCGCCCAGGAAATGAGCCCACGCACCAGCCAATTGCCCGAATCCTCAGGCTTGGCGGTCACGCTCACATTCGCGGTCGTGAGCTTATTCACCAAACTCTGATCTTCGGGCGCGTAGGTCTCGAAGCTCTTGCCGTCCTTGGTGGACCCAGTGATATCGTGCCCGGAGATGGTGACACTCTGCACCTGGCCGTTATTCACCTCGTCGAGGAAGCTGGAATAGGCGATCTGCGACGCGCTGTTTTGCGTGCTGGTCGGCTGGAACACATTGAACAGCACAACCAGAAACAGAGCGACGACCACCCATAACGCGATATTTCGACCCAGATTATTCATCTAGACTTATCCAATTCTTTCACTCGTTTGCCGCCCTGAAATAGGCACGGACAATCCTCGTAAGTTCTATTTAGGCATACTGCACCGATTTCCCATAGCAGCACAAATAAATTGCCGTCAGGTGACGAAGGGGTGAACTGTAACGGGTGCCGGCGGCGAAAAGCGAGCCTCAATGGGGAAACAAAGTGTTGCGGCCGGGCCGCGCAGGCACGGCATGGCGCGCAGAACAACCGATGGCAGTGGGTTAAATTTGCGATATTCCGCCGCATCCGCCCCGAGTGCGCCGAGCATTTGCCCTGGTTCTGGCGCAACCGCCAGACGGAAGCGGTTGTCCCACAGCGCGCCCAGCGTGGCGGGAATGGGGGCGGCACAAGCAGTGGATTCGCGCGCCAGAAGCCAGCCGGGGCCGAGGCGCCCGGCGGAACAGATGCGCACCCCCCCCAGCGTCGCCGGGCGGAGGCGCTCAGCCAAAGCCGCTAATTTTTCCCGCCGCGGGGGGTAGGCCGCACCGCCAAGTGCACGGATCAGGGCACCCAGAGCCGCCGACGGGGCGGCTTCCGCATCCAACACGGCAAAGCCCTCGGGCCGGATCTGCGCGTGGCGGGCGAGGAAGGCAGCGGCCTCCGTCTCGCGCTCCACCCGCGCCAAGGCGCCGCTGGGGGCAATGCCTGCCCCCGCCTGACGGATGCGCACGCGCTCAAACTTCGCCGCCTGGTTCGACGGGTCCTCGATCCACGCCATGCCACGGGTGCGCAAATAGGCGCGCAATGCCTCCGGCTGCATGCCCAGCAACGGGCGCAGGAGCAGAATATCGTTGCGGGCACTCCAGGCCGGCATGCCCTCCGCCCCGCCGGAGCCGTGCCGGGCGCGCATGGCGACCGTTTCTGCCTGATCCGCCGCGTGATGGCCGAACAGCAGATGTAAAATGCCCGCCGCCGCGGCCGCCCCCGCCAGAATGGCATGGCGGGCAATGCGGGCTTCCTCCTGCACCCTGGCGGCGCGAGGCAGATTGGCAAGGGTGAGAATGCGACTCTGGATGCCGCGTGCGGCAAGACGGCTGGCCGTTAGCGCCGCCTCATCGGCGGATTCGGCACGCAGGCCATGGTCGACAATGAGCGCCAGAATGGAGCCGCCATGGGCTTTCGCCCAGCCCTGCGCCAGCAGTGCCAGAGCGGAGCTGTCCGCCCCGCCGGAGACAGCCACGGCCAAACGCGGTGAGGCACCGAACGGCCCTAGCCGGGCGAGGGCGGCGGCGAAATCCGCCTCTACTGGCAATTCGCCCGTTTGCTGACCGCGTCGATACGCGGCTGCATGCCGGTGGGCGGGGTGGGAAACTGGCTGTTCAGCGAAGCGATCGTGGAGCAAGCGGCCTCATTCTGGTTGATGGCGGCAAGCGAGCCAGCCAAACCGAGCAGGGATTGCGGCGCATAGGAGCCGGTGCGGTTCATGTTGTAGGTATCGTCATAGGCAATGGCGGCGTCCTGCGACTTGCCCTGGGCGGAGAGGGACTGCGCCAGCAGGTATTGCGCGCGATAGGCCTCCGGCGCGGATTTATTCTTGCTGACGATGGACTGCGCCAGGGCGGCCGCCCCCGCATAGTCATGCTTGCCATAGGCGGTCAGCGCGTCCTTCAAGGCGGCCTTGGGTGTGCTGGCTGCGGCGGCAGGCGCGGAGGGAGAGGCCGCAAGGCTCTGCGGAGCGGCCGCCGAAGCCGCCGCCTGCGCTCCGGCAGCGGGAGCAGCGCCCGGCGTGGCACCGTTGGTCATCTGGAATTTGAGGTCGCCGATTTCCTTCTCGGTGGCGTCGTGCTGCGTGTTCACCTGATTCTGCAGCTCATCCACCTTGCCGTTCAGATCCTGCACCTGACTCTGCAATTGCTGCACCTGAGTCACCAAGCTGGCGACAAGCCCGTTGGCAGGGGCAGCGCTGTTACCAGACGACGGGGCCGGGGCATTGCTGCTGCCCAGCGCCGAGCCGCCATTGCCCTGCAGTTGCTGCACCTGTTGCTGTAGTTCCAGAATTTCGTTTTGCAACGCGATCCCCTCCTGACTCTGGACCAGAGGCTGGCCATGGGCAGCCCCCAGGGGAAGCAGGGCGGCAAAAGCGGCGAGAGCGAAAATATGTTGACGCATGAGCTTTCCAGAAATGGCCATTACTATGTTCGGGTATAGTCGCTGCCGCGCAAAAACAAAACCGGCGGCGCCTTATTCAGACGCCGCCGGCTGTTCGTTTTCACCACCCGGCCGGTTCAGGCCGGGGTGCTGCAAAACTTACTTGCAGTTCTGCGGGTTGAAGCCCTGCACGGAGGTGATGGCGTTACGGTTCTGCTGGTAAGCGGACTCGTCGTTACCAGCGGCAACCGGGCAATCCTTACCATAGGAGATGGTCTGGATGCGGGTGGAGGCAACACCCTGGGCGACCAGGTAGTCACGCGCGTGGTTGGCGCGCTTCTGGGCCAGCGCCAAGTTGTAGGTCTCGGTGCCGCGCTCGTCGGCGTTACCCGCCACCAGCACGTTCACGGACGGGTACTTGGCCAGCCAGGAAGCCTGCTTGCCCAGCGTCGCGTCGGAGTCGCTGGAGAGGTCGGACCTGTCGAACGCGTAGAACACGCGATCGCCAACGTTGGATACGTGGTCCTGCTCGCTGCC
>JAQUAC010000106.1 GCA_028687415.1 Acidocella sp.
TGAATCTGGCTGTCATCTTCTGTGTGCCGGCGCTGCTGCTGGTGGTGGTGAAGCGGCTGGAGGATGAGTTGAACCGTCGCCAAGCCGTGGCGCTTGCAGCGGTCATCCTGCTGGCGCAGTTCCTCATCTGCATCGAAATTTTCGCCATGGTCTTCGTCTTTGGCGGCATCGCCTGGGCGCTGGGCTATCTGTACCTGCCGGAGCGCCGCGCCGCGTTGCGCCGTTTGTTTGTGGACGGGCTTTATACCGCCCCCTTCGTGGCGCTGCCGCTGCTGCCGCTGTTTGTCTCCATGGCGCGCCATTACGCGCTCATCAACCACCCCGCTGCCTGGCCATACTTCTTCACGGCCGATCTGCTGAATGTGTTCATTCCCTCGGCGATGAACCTGTTCGGCGCACCGTTCGAGGCACTCTCCCGGCACTTCAACGGCGGCGTGCAGGAGCAGGATGCCTATCTCGGCCTGCCGCTCATCCTGCTGCTGGTGCTGTTCGCGAAGGCGCAGGGTGGCACGGCGCGCGGCCGCTTCTTGCTTGCCTGCTTTTTGGTTCTGCTGCTGTGCGAGTTCGGGCCGCGCCTATGGATCGCCGGGCATTACTCGCCCATCGTGCTGCCCTGGATGTTCATCATGCATCTGCCGCTGCTGGGTTCAGCGCTCACCGTGCGGTTCGCCATGTTCACCGCGCTCTCCGCCGGTGTCATAGCCGCTTACTGGGTGGCGGCACCTGGGCGCCGCACTTGGCGGCTTGGGCTTGGGCTGCTGGCCTGCGTGGCGCTGCTGCCGCAACCGCACCCGTGGAGGGCGCCGCCTTACTCCAGCTTTTTCGCGCCAGGGCGGGTGCAGCAGGTGCTGGGCCAGAACCCGCGTCTGCTCATTCTGCCCTTCGCCATTAACGGCCCGTCCTCCTTCTGGCAGATGGAGAATGGGTTCGGATTCACTGAGGTTGGCGGTTATCTAGGCTTTCCGCCAAAGCCCGCGCAAAGTTTCCCGGCCGTGGGCGAGTTGTTCGGCAATGTTATTGAATCCGGCTTCGCCGCGGACTTCGCAGTCTATGTGCGGCAGAATGGCGCGCAATACATCATCGCTGGGCCTGGGGCCAACCCAGCCATGGTCGCGGTCATTTCGTCTCTCGACTGGCCCGCGAAAAAAATCGACGACGTAACAGTGTTTGTCGTGCCGCAATCCTGAGATGGAGGGCTTTTCTCAGATATGCCGTGTTGTAATGATGGCGTCACCTTGGTTGACGATGAAATATTTTTTGGGCGGTTCTGGAGCTTTGAATGTTCGCACGCGGATCAAAGACGAATTATATAGATTATCTGCTGTTGATTTTGATTTTTGTGGGGGGCGTGAATGCCTTTGAAGTCGTTTTTCACGGTAATAATTTAGAATCCGATACCGCATCCTCGGCCATGTTATGGCAGGGTGTGCATCAATATGGCTGGGGCTTTTTAAGAACTTGGCGTTTTACAACAGATGGCTGGCAATTCTCCTTGTTGCCATTTCATTTCAGCCTACTTTACATATTTGGTGCAAAGCCAACCGTTATAATAGCTTTTGGCTGGGTCATTTTCATCGCGTGTGTAATAACGACCTATTATCTGACGCTGCGGGTATCTGGAAATCGTCGCCTCGCACTAATTGTGGCCTTGTTATTGAGTTGGGCAAATCCGGGTGCGCTGTTAACGGCGCAAGGGTCTCTGGGGTATCCCATCGCTCATAATATTTCGATTTTGTATTGCTCGGTTTCGTTGATTTGTCTGGTTCATTATATCCAGAGCAGAAACAGCCTGCTTTTTGTCTTTGCGGATATGTTCATGATTTTGAGCTGCATTTCCGACCCATGGGCGGATGTGGCGTTTCTGCTGCCCGTTGTAGCGGGCTCTTTGCTGCTGCTGTTTTGCAAGGGGGGACGGCAATATCTTGGTTTATTGATCAACAATATTCTGGTTGCGGCTTTTATCGTGGCTTATTTCCGGACCAGTGGGTTTGGGCTTTTTGATTATCTCGCGGCGCCGATAACTCATGTCAGTTCTGATGTTTTAAAAAGAAACTTTGATTTTCTGTGCAGTGGCATTGCGGGGTATTTCAATGTCAACATCTCCGGGGGGGTGAATAACACGCTTCTGTATATCGGGCCGGACGTTTTTGCCATGGTTTTTGCTCTATGCACATTCAGCGCGCTGTCGTTGACGCTGAAGCGTTTCCGGGTGTTGCCGCTCGCCGAGTTTTTCTGCTTGATGGTATTTTTGCTCTCCGCGATAGGGTCTATTGCCGCTTATTTGCTGCTGTTTGTGTCGGTAGCCCCCTGGTCAGCCCGGTACTTTGACACCGCGTTCGTCTTCGCGCCTGCTTATGTTTTGTTGTCGTTCAGGCGGTCGGCTTTTCTTTCGCTGCCGGTATTCAAGGCTGCGGGTATTTTGTTTGCCATGCTGTTTGTGGTCAGCGGGGCGCAAGCATCACGGCACTTTTGGTCGTCAAAGGGGCTGTCTGTCGAGCCGGCACTTTCAATCGCGCGTTTCTTGCAGTCCAACAACCTGACTTACGGCTATGGTGATTACTGGGGGGCGGAAGCCAACGCGGTTTCGTGGATTACCAAAGGCGATGTTCTGGTCAGGCCGGTCCGCTTTAACGGCGTGTCTGGCCGAGTGATGAAATCTCCTGTCGGGCAGGTTTCCAGCCTGTGGTATCAGTCTGTGGACCAGCGGGATAAAAGCCGGACATTCATCGTGTTCACCAATCATGCTGACGATACCTGCCAGCCGCTGGAAAAATGCATTGATGCGGCAAAACAGCAGATAGGGGTGCCGGACCAGATCTTAATGTTCAATGCCTATGGCGATGATTATTACGTTCTAGTTTGGAATCGCCCGATTCTGGATAGGCTGGATAATTTCTGAGAGACCTGCTTGAAGGTGCAAGGGTTCGCATGCGGAGATAATTCCGGCCCAGGCCAGGGAGAGGTTCCGCTACCCGCCGGCTTTCTGGAGAAACTCGTGGCTTATTTTCATGGAGATAGTCCAAAACATGGGTGATCTGATCTCCCTCGTCGTGCCGTTCTACAACGAGGCGGCAACGATCCAGCGTTTTGCTGACGCCATCCTACCGGTGCTGGATGCGGTTCCGGACACGGCGTGGGAGATTGTCTGCGTCGATGATGGCAGCACCGACGGCACGTTGCTGAAACTCGTCGCCCTGGCGCAGGCGGATACACGTTTCCGTGTGCTGGAATTCTCGCGCAATTTTGGCAAGGAGGCTGCGTTGACCGCAGGCATAGACGCCGCGCGCGGGGCGGCGGTGATTCCCATCGACGCCGATTTGCAAGACCCCCCGGCGCTGATCGCGGATATGGTCGCCGCCTGGCGCAAAGGGGCCGAGGTGGTGCTGGCCCGCCGCACGGACCGTACCACGGACGGTATGCTGAAGCGCAAGACCGCCGCATGGTTCTATCAGTTGCATAATAAGCTCTCGAAAACCCACATCCCTGAGAATGTTGGTGATTTCCGGCTCATGGACCGCATCGTGGTGGATGCACTGAAGCAGTTGCCCGAGCGCCAGCGCTTCATGAAGGGATTGTTCGCCTGGGTCGGCTTCCGCACGGTCACGCTGGATTACACCCGTGCCGCCCGTGCGGCGGGGGAGAGCAAGTTCTCCGGCTTCGCGCTGTGGAATTTCGCGCTTGAGGGATTCACCAGCTTCTCCACCGTGCCGCTGAAAATCTGGACCTATATGGGGATTTTGAGCGCGGCGTTCACGATTCTCTATGCGGTTTACATGATCATCCGTACGGTTGTGTTCGGTAACGAGGTGCCGGGTTATGCCTCGCTCTTTGTCGCCGTGCTGTTTTTTGGTAGCGCCCAGCTTATCAGTATTGGATTGCTAGGAGAATATATAGGGCGCATCTACATGGAAACGAAGCAGCGCCCAACATATCTCATCCGTAAAACCTATGGGGCACTCAATGGAGCGCAACGCTTATCTGGAGATGGCGGCAGTTGAGGAGCGGCACTGGTGGTTCGCCGGGCGCAGGCGGGTGCTTGCCGCGATTATCGCCTGGCTAGGCCTTAAGCCGGGGGCATCTATTCTAGAGCTTGGCTCTGGCACGGGCGGCAATTTTGCCATGCTCTCGCAATTCGGCCACATCACGGCGGTGGAGATGAACGAGGCAGCGCGAGACATCTCCAGGACCAGGCTGAAGAGCGCGGATGTGCGCGCTGGCATGTTGCCGCATGAATTGCCACTGGAAGGGCGGAAATTCGACTTGATCTGCATGTTTGACGTGCTGGAGCATGTGGAGGACGATGCCGCTACACTGCGCCAGTTGCGCGCGCATTTGGCGCCGGGCGGGTGTGGGCTCATCACGGTACCAGCCTATAAGGCTTTGTTCGGTCCGCATGATGTGGAATTGCACCACAAGCGCCGCTATGAATACGTCGAGCTCCGTGCCCGGCTGCTCGAGGCCGGGCTACGCGTGGAAAAACTAAGTTTCGCCAACGCCGTGCTGCTGCCTCTGGCGGTAGCCATGCGTTGGCTGGACCGGGTTACCAACCGTAAGCAGGCGAGTGGCGCCGTCATGCCGCCGGCTCCTGTGAACGCGCTTTTTGCCATGCTGTTCGGCGCCGAGGCCTGGATCTTGCCCTGGGGGAACCTGCCTTTTGGCCTATCGCTGCTGGCTGTGGTCACGGGGGGAGATTAATATTATGATATATTCGCTAGCCAAGGAGTGAACATGCGCGTCGCTGTGATCCAGATGTCGCCCGGAGCCGATAAGGCGGAAAACATCGCGCAGGCACGCGCGCTCATTGAGGCATTGGCGGCAGAGCAGAAGGTCGATCTTATTGCTCTGCCCGAAATATGGACCTGCCTGGGCGGAGACCGGGCGCAAAAATTCGCCGCCGCCGAGGCGCTGCCGGAACCGGGCGGGCAGGGGGGCGAGGCTTATGAGTTCCTGCGCGGCATGGCCATGGCACATAATCTGCACATTCACGGTGGTTCCATAGGCGAGCTGGCTGGCGACAAGCTGTTCAACACTTCGCTGGTATTCTCTCCCGCCGGGAACGAGCTGGCGCGATACCGCAAAATTCACCTTTTTGACATCACCACCCCGGACGGGCAGGGCTATCGCGAGAGCGCCATTTACGGCGCGGGGGATAAAGTCGTCACTTGCGACATCGCCGGCACGCGTATCGGGCTGGCCATCTGCTACGATCTGCGTTTCCCCGAGCTGTTCCTGGCGCTACGCCGCCAGCATGTGGATCTCATCGTGCTGCCTGCGGCCTTTACGCTGCAAACCGGCAAGGATCATTGGGAAGTGCTGCTGCGTGCCCGTGCCATTGAGACTCAGACCTGGATCGCGGCCCCGGCCTGCACAGGCGCGCATAAGGAAGCCAACGGCGAGACGCGCTACACTTATGGCCATTCGCTCATTGTCGACCCGTGGGGGCATGTGGTCGCCAAAGCCTCGGATGGGCTGGGCTGGGCTGCCGCCAGCATCGATAAGAGCCTCACCGCCCGGGTGCGGACGAACATGCCACTGCTCGACCACCGGCGCCTCGCTTGATGCGCGCGGGGATGGTGGGGCGGCCGTGCACCAAGGCAATATTATGAAATTAGCTTTCATCGCAGCGCGCACGACGAGCGCCGAGGCCGCGCGGGACCGTCTTATTGCAATTTATGGCGACGCGCCGCCGACCCAGGCCGATGTCATCGTGGCGCTGGGTGGGGACGGGCTGATGCTGGAATGCCTGCATCGCGTGCTGGGTACCGCCATGCCGGTCTATGGCATGAATTGCGGCTCCGTCGGCTTCATGATGAACGAGTACCATGAGGACGATCTGCCGGGCCGCGTCACCCGCGCCATGTCCAGCGTGCTGCACCCGCTGCGCATGCATGCCGTCACCGCCTCAGGGGTGGTGGAGGAGGCAATGGCGCTGAATGAGGTCTCGCTGCTGCGCGAGGGCCGCCAGGCGGCGAAAATCCGCATTTCCGTTGACCATACCGAGCGGCTGAACGAGCTGATCTGCGACGGTGTGCTGATCGCCACCCCCGCTGGCTCCACCGCCTATAACCTCTCCGCGCACGGGCCGATCATCCCGCTCAGCGCCAATCTGCTGCCACTCACGCCGATCTCCGCCTTCCGCCCCCGGCGCTGGCGCGGCGCGCTGCTGCCCTCCACGGTCGATGTGCTGTTCGAGGTTCTGGAGGCCGATAAGCGCCCCGTGGCCGCGGTGGCGGATTTCACCGAGGTGCGAGACGTGGTCTCCGTGGCGGTGAGCGAGGACCGCAGCATCAGCGCGACCGTGCTGTTTGATCCGGACCGCGCGCTGAGTGAGCGGATCATCACGGAGCAGTTCACGGTCTGATGGAACCTATCCGCCTCGTCATCTGGGACCTCGACGATGTGTTCTGGCATGGCACATTGTCCGAGGGCGGAATTGCTTACAGGGACGAGGTGCATGACATGGTGATCGCGCTGGCGCGGCGCGGCATCATGAGTTCCATTTGTTCGAAAAACGATTTCGCCGCGGCGCGGGATGTGCTGTGCGCGCGCGGCATCTGGGATTATTTCATCTTCCCCAGCATTGGCTGGGAGCCAAAAGGCGGTCGCATCGCGGCAATTATCGAGGCCGCGCAGCTGCGCCCAGAAACGGTCCTGTTCATTGATGACCGCCAGGCCAATTTGGCCGAGGCCGCGCATTATGTGCCCAGCTTGCAGACGGAGAGCCACCTCTTCATTCCTGGTCTGCTCGCTGATCCGCGTCTCGCGGGTAAGGATGATTCCGGGCTGACGCGGCTGGGGCAGTACAAGGTGCTGGAACAGCGGTGGAACGCGGCCAGGACGGCGGGGAATGACAATCTTGCCTTTCTGCGCGCGAGCGGCATCCGCCTGACCATAGATTATGATGTGGAGGCCAATCTCGACCGTGCAATTGAGCTGATCAACCGCACCAACCAGCTCAACTTCACCAAGCGCCGCCTGCCGGAAGAGCCGGATGCCGCTCGGCGGGAGTTGCTGGCATGGCTTGGCCGCTTCAATGTCTTTGCCGGGCTGGTGCGGGTGAGCGACAATTACGGCGATTACGGTTATGCCGGGTTTTTCGGTGGTTTAGGTGGGCGCGGTGCCGCCCATTTACATTATTTCTGCTTCTCCTGCCGGCTGCTCGATATGGGCGTCGAGCCATTCATCTATCGCCATCTCGGCCGCCCGGAGCTTCATGTCAGCGGCGATGTCGCCGGCAATCCGTTCAAGCCGGGGGAGATAGATTGGATCACCCTAGCCGATGCGCCGGGGCAG
>JAQUAC010000107.1 GCA_028687415.1 Acidocella sp.
GTGTTCAGCTTCGGCAACCAGGCCACCCCGCCGGAAATCGAGTCCCTCACCCCAGCACTGGACGCAATCATCGCCCGCTCCCCTGGCGGCTTCATGCTCGCTTGCCTGGCAGCGCCCGAATGGGGCCGGTTCGTCTATCAAGGGTATCTGTTCCAGAACGGCCATCCGGTGGCCAATCTGCGCGATGAATTCGCCCGCCACCTCTCCGGCCGCGCCGTCATCATCCCGCACAGCGTCGCTGTTGGCGGGGGTATCGCACTGGACCGGCACATCGCCGCCTGCCGGGAGCAAGGCGCCGCCCTGGCGCTGCTGGACGCGGTGGATGCAACCCAATGCGCCGCCCTGGCCCCGGTGCTGGCCGCGCAGCCGCTGGTGGGCGGGGCCGCCTGGGTGGCGGGGCCGCAACCTCATGCCGCTGAGCCGCCGCTCCCGGTAGGTAGAACGGTCTGTCTATCAGGTGCGCTGGACCGGCAGACGCTGTTCCAGCTGGGTGCGGCGCGCGGCACGGTGCCGTATCTGCAAATCGACCCCGCAACCCCTGACACCGGGGCCGCCCTGGCTTGGGCGGCGGCACAGGGGGAGGTTTGCATCATCGCCAGCTCCGCCCCGCCGGACCGGCACGGCCCCATAACCCTGGCCGCCGCCGAACATCTGGCCGAGATCGCCGCCGGGCTCGCGGCCCAGGGGGTGACACGCTTCATCATCGCCGGTAACGACACCGCCACCATCGTCTTGCGCCGCCTCGGCATCACGGCGTTGACTGTGGGCGCGGAGGTGGAAGCGCTGCGCTGGATGAGTGGCGGCGATTACAATTTTTTACTCAAACCCGGCGGTTTTGGCGGGCAGTTCCTTTTCCTTGGCGGAATTGGGCCACAGATACGCCTTAATGCAACGGCTGAATAATAGCATGAACATCGAGACACGTTTCCAGACCCAGGCTGAAACCGATGCAGGTGCACCGCTGATTTCCGTGGTCGTGCCCGTGCATAACGAGGCGCCGAACCTGAAGCCGCAGATCGCGGCCATCGGCGCGGCGCTTGAAGGCGTGGAACACGAGATCGTTTATGTCGACGATGGCAGCTCCGACGCCACGCCGAAAATCCTGGCCGAGCTGGCACTGGGCCTGCCCACGCTGGTGCGGGTGCGCCACAAGCAGAGTTGCGGGCAGAGTGCCGCCGTCATCACTGGGGTGAAGGCCGCGCGCGGCACCTACATCGCCACGCTGGACGGCGACGGCCAGAACGACCCCGCCGATATTCCCGCCATGCTGGGCGCCATCCGCACCGCCGAGGCCACGGGGAAGACGCCCGTGCTCATCGCCGGGCACCGGGTGAACCGGCAGGATACCGGGGCGAAGCGCTGGGGCTCGAAGATCGCCAATAACGTGCGCGCGTATTTGTTGCAGGACGCCACGCCCGATACCGGCTGCGGGGCAAAGCTGTTCCGCCGCCAGGCGTTCCTGGAGCTGCCGCATTTCGATCATATCCACCGCTTTCTGCCAGCACTGTTCATTCGCTCCGGTGGGCAGGTGGTCTCCGTGCCGGTGCGCCACCATGCGCGCGCGCATGGCGCCTCGCATTACAATAACTGGCAGCGGCTGAAGGTGGGCGTCGTCGATTTGCTCGGCGTGGCTTGGCTGCAGCGGCGCTGGAAAGTCCCGCAGATCGAGACCACCCCATGAGCCAGATGCTGCCCCGCGCCGCCACCGCGACCGCCGCCACCAAGGCGCTGAAGCCGGCGCTGATGGCGGGGGCGCTCATCGCCATTGCCGCGGCGCTGCCGCTGATGCATGGCGGGGGCGGAGCGCAGAACGAGCTGGGCAACGTGCTGGCACAAGGCGGGCTGAAGGGGCAGACGATGTTCCTGCTGCTCGCCACCTTTCTCACCGCCATCGGCCTGCCACGGCAGATCCCGGCCTTTGCCGCCGGTTACGCCTTCGGGCCATGGTATGGCACATCGCCCTGGTGGCGCAGGTGCTGGCGTGCAGCCTGGACTTCATCTGGGCCCGCGCCATCGGCCAGGATTTCGTCCGCCGCCGCTTCGGCAAGATGCTGGGCAAAGTGGACAGCACCCTCGCCGGCCAGCCCTTCACCGCCACGCTGATGCTGCGGCTGATGCCGGTGGGCAGCAATATCCTGCTGAACCTCGCCGCCGGACTCAGCTCCGTGCGGGCTATTCCTTTCCTCGCCGCCTCAGCCATTGGTTTCGTTCCGCAGACCCTGGTTTTCGCCCTGTTCGGCCAGGGCAGCGCGCCGAGCCACGAGCATATGCTGCTGCTCGGCAGCGCCATGCTCGCGGCCTCCGCCCTGCTGGGCGTGATCTTACTGCGCCGCGCCCGCCCGGCGGCATGACGGCGCCAAGCCCCGCCCCGCATCCGGGGCTGAGCTTCCGCACATTTGTCGCCACCGTCGCCGCCATCCAGGCCAGCGTCGCCCTGGCCATCGACATGATGGTGCCCGCGCTGGGGCAGATCGCCACCGCCATGCATCTCGGCCCCGGTAATGCGCGGCAATGGGTCATCACCGCCTTTGTCCTCGCCTTTGGCGTGGCACAACTGTTTTACGGCCTGGCGGCGGACCGCTTTGGCCGGCGGCCGGTGCTGCTCGCCTCACTATGCCTGTACACGCTGGGCGGCCTTGCCGCCGCCCTGGCCCCTGGCTTCGCCGGGCTGCTCGCCGCCCGCGCCATACAGGGCGTTGGCGCTGCGGGGTGCCAGGTGGCAACGGTGTCCATCGTGCGTGATTGCTATGCCGGACGGCGCATGGCGCAGGTGAACTCGCTCTCCTTCATGGTGTTTCTGGGTGCCCCCATCATCGCGCCCTCGCTGGGGCAGGCGGTGCTGGTCATTGCCCCCTGGCCCGCGATCTTTGTCGGGCTTGGGCTTTACGGCGCGCTGATTACCGCCTGGGTGGCGTGGCGCCTGCCGGAGACGCAACACGCCGGGGATAGGCGCGGCATCGACTGGCCGGAGTTTTACGCCGCCGCGCGGCTGACGCTGACCAACCGCATGTCTCTGGGCTACACCCTGGCGGGCATGCTGCTGCTGGGCGCCTGGCTCGGCTTCATCAGCTCCGCGCAGCAGGTGTTCGCCGAGGTGTTCATGGTGCCGAAGCTCTTCCCCGCCATCTTCGCCGCCTGCTCGGTTTGCATGGCGGTGGCCGCACTCACCAATGCGTGGCTGGTGGAGCGGCTGGGCATGCGCCGGCTCTCGCACGGTGCCATGGTCGGCTTTATTCTGGTGGCGCTGGTTCAGGCCGTTATGGCGGTGAGCGGGCATGACAACCTGCTCACCTTCACGCTGCTGCAAGCCGCCATGATGTTCTGCTTCGGCCTGCTCACCGGCAATTTCGGCGCCATCTCCATGGAGCCGCTGGGGCACATCGCGGGCACGGCGGCCTCGGTGCAGGGATTCATCAACATGCTCGGCGCGGCGGCGATCGGGGTTTTCATCGGCCAGAGCTTTGACGGCTCATTAGTGCTGCTGGCGCTGGGGTTCTGCGTGTGCGGCGTGTTGGGGCTGGGTGTGGTGGCCGCCGCCGAGGGCGGGCGGCTGTTCCGTTCCCAGGCAGTGAACCTAAACCCGCAAGGATGACAAACGTCCGGATTGTTTTTAGACGCTTTGCTCCATCCCTTTGCCTGCGAAAGCCCCGCCCCGATGAACCATTCCCCTGGAACAGCCATACCGCCGGGCTATCTGGAAGCCGTGAAACCCGGCTCCGCCCATGGCTGGGCCACTTACGGTGAGGGCGGCCCCGCCAATGTCTATGCCATGCTGGGCAATGAGATGCTCGGCGCCGCCATCGCGGACCTGATCCGCACGGATGCCGAGGCCTCGCTGGCGGTGCATAATGTGCGTGGCGGCGGCTTTCTGATCGTCTTCAACCGCGAGCTCTCGCCACAGGAGCAGGCACGGGTCAGCGTAACCGTGCTGGGCGGCGCGGGGCCGCTCCTCCGCCTGCCCGGCGCGGCGCCGGAGCCGGAGGAGGAAGAGGAACTGCCCCCGGCATTCCCGGTTTTCATCGTCGGCTCCCCCCGCTCGGGCACCAGCATTCTCGCCCACGCCCTACTGAGCGCAGGTTACACGGGGTACAAGGAGGGCAATTTCCTGTCCCTGCTGCACCGGCTGGATGCGGATGTGGACACTCATTTCGAGGTTTTCGGCAGCGAGAACACCGAGGTCCTGACCACGCATATCGACCGGCAGGCGCTCAAGGCGGATTTGTTCGCCGTGCTGCGCGCGCATGTGGAGGCCCATATCGCCGGCGAGCCATGGCTCGATAAAACCGGCAACCCGGAAATGATCACCGCCATTCCCACCTTGCTCCAGCTCTGGCCGGACAGCGTGTTCATTTTCGCCAAGCGCCGCGCGATTGAGAACATCGCCTCGCGGCTGCGGAAGTTTCCAGATCACGATTTCAGATACCATTGCGCGGATTGGGCGCGGAACATGGCGCGGTGGCGCGAGATCCGCGCGACGCAGCCAGATCTGAGATTTCTGGAGGTCGACCAGCAGGACATCGCGGCGGCGCCGGCGGCGGTGGCCCGCGCCATTGCCGGGCTGCTGCGCCTGCCTCCAGCGCGGGAGCGGATGATCGCTGATATCTTCGCCAGGGACCGCCCGGAGGAGACAGGGGCCGGAACAGCAGTCCGCGTACTCAGCCTGGAGGCGACAGGCTGGGGCGAGGATATGCAGGCGGTGTTCCGCCAGCATTGCGGGCCGGAAATGGCTGCCTACGGCTATACCGAGGATGAAAGCTACCGCCATACCGGCACCGCCGAGGCGCTACGGCGCGGCCCCTTGGCGGCCTCTTAAGGCAGGGGCGCGGCGTCCGCCTGCAAGCGGCTGCTGCCCAGGCCGGGCCGCTGACGGACCAGCGGCCTGGATAAAGCGTATCCCTTCACCAGCCCCAGCTGCGGCAGGCGGTGCTTGACGTGATGGTGGGTGATGACCGTCTTGATCCAGCTCTCCGCCGGCAACGCCTCCAGCTCAGCGGGCGAAACCGCGTAGCGCAGCAGCCTGCCATCGACATGCCCGCCATACAGATTGGTCTTGCAAGCCGCGACCAGGGCGCGGGCAGCGGCGGGGCGCAGCAGATAGCCATCGCCGCCCAGGCCCTTGCGCCGCACGTCCAGAAATAACAGCAGCAGATCGAGGCCGATCACGGCCATGGGCGAGGTGTTCCATTGCACCGAGAGCCGCTCATTGATGAAGACGATCCCGGCATCGTCTGGGATCGGCAACGTCTGGAGCTGGGCGAAATCCAGCAGCTCCACGTCGTCCTCCAGCACCACCGCGTAATCGGTTTCGAGGGCGGCCACTTCCTCCCACGCCGCGACATGCGAGAGGAAGCAGCCCAACGTGCCCTTGGGGAAGGGGTGGGCTGCGTGATCAGTCAAAGCCTCGCAGACCGTATCGGGCAGGGTCTCCCCCGCGATGCCCGGAACGAAACGCATGGCGAAGCCGGGCAGGTTCGAGAACGCCTCCTGAATCTGCGTGCGGCGCAGGGTGTCGCGCGCCAGGTTCATCACCAGACCCGGAATCTCCCCAGCCACGCCGCTACTCCGCCGCCATGCGCTCAGGCGTCGCCGTGCCTGTGTAGACGGCGAGGAAGCCCTCCACCATCTCACCCCTGCCCGGCGGGGGCTTGATGCCCGCCGCCAGCCTGTCCCACAACCCGGCCTCGGTGCAGGCCCGGCGCATGGTCTCGGCCAAGGCACGGGCATCGCCCAGTTCGAAGAGCAGGCCGTCGGCATCATTGGTGACACGCTCGGCCAAACCGCCGACATCCGAGGCGATGACCGGGCGGCCAAGGCTCCAGGCCTCGGAGACGACCAGACAGAAAATCTCCCACCAGATGGAAGGCACCACCACCCAATCCACCCGCGCCATGCGCCCGGCCAGCTGGTCGTGATGATAGGAGCCGTTAAACACCACATTGCGCTCGCCCAACGGCCGCTCCGCTTCCGCCGCCAGGAAATCCTCGATCTCCTGACGGCGCTCAGGCGTCGCGAACTGGATGTTATCGCCGTTGATCTCGACGGTGAAATCCGTGAAGCCCCCGGCACGCAGCAAGATCACGGCTTGCAGCAGCACGTGCAGGCCCTTCACGTCCACCAGCTGGCCGAAGAAGCCGAAGCGGTTGCGCGGGGCACCTGCCGGGGTTGCGGGGCGCGCCTGGCGCGGTTGCTGGCCGTTGGTGACGTGCACGAACCTCGCCGGGTCCAGCCCCCAGGCGGCGTAATGCGGGATCATGAAGCGGCTCGGCGTGGTGAACACGTCCACCGCCTCCAGATGCGCCTTCATCCACATCTCGCGCATGAAGTAGTGCTCCGGCGGGTGCTCAGGCAGGCATTGGTGGCAGCGCATGGCCGAGGCGCGGGTGCAGAGCGACTGGTCCGTGCGGCGGACCATGTGCCCGCTGGCGGCGCAAATGGCGAGGAACTCATGCGCCGTGAACACGATTTTCGCATCCGGCAAGGCGCGCCGGGCGAGGCTCAGATAATCAATGCCGAAGGTGAGGAAATGGTGGAAATGCACCACATCCGGCTGGATCAGCATCAGAAACTCGATGAATGCCTCGGCCAGCCTCACATCGGCGCTCTTCTCCCACATGTAATCGTATTCCTGGGTGAGGAAGAGGAACTCGCCGGGGCGGCCATCAAAGCCGGTGATGCGGGCACCACTTTTGTAGAGCGCGGGGGTGGTCTGGTCGATGGAGGCGAGCAGCACCGGCTCCACGCCCGGCACCTGCTTCAGCCCCTCGAACAACTCGAAGGCTATCTGCTGCGCGCCGCCACGCACCAGCTCCGGGTGGTACAGGCTGACGATGAGAACCTTCATGCCACTTCCTCCGCCGCCAGCAGCAAATGCGAGGGCGCCGGACCGAGCAGCCCCTCCGTTACCATCTCGCCCCAGCTTCTGGTGAACAGCCAACGGTTCACCGCCGAGCCGCCCTCATGCGCGGGCTCGCGCGTGGAGCCCTTGCCCTCCAGATGGTACAGCCGGACATCATGCAGCCAGGGAGCGCGCCCGGCCTCCAGGCTCTTCAGGCACAGATCCGCGTCCTCGTAATGGCCGAAGATGTAATCCTCGGTGAAGCCGCCCAGGGTCTCGAACCAGCCTTGGTCCACGGAGATGAAGGCGCCGGTGACGGCGGGCACCGGGCGGGGGCGGAGAAAGCACGGTGTGCCCGGCGGGGCACCCTTACCGTAATGCTCCACGCGCAGCAGGCTCGTCTCCTGCCGCCTGCCACCCAGAAAGCTGGGGCAGATGTCCAGCTCAAAA
>JAQUAC010000108.1 GCA_028687415.1 Acidocella sp.
TGGCGGCTACTCCTTCATCTCCGCCACTTACGGCAGCTCCTTCGTCGAGCAGACCAACAGCCCCACAGCCGACGCCAACGGCAATGTCACCGTTAACAAGGGAAGTTATCTTCCTGGTATTCCACAGCATCTTTTTAAATTCGGCGCACGCTACTGGCTGACACCAAAATGGCGGATCGGCCTCACCGGCACGGCGCAGACTTCAAGCTATTTGTATGGAGACGAAGCGAACCAGAACAAGCCGTTGCCCGGCTACGTGACGCTGAACCTGGATACGCAATATCAGGTCACGAAAAACCTACAAATCTTCGGCAATATCGATAATTTCACGGATACGAAATATTATAATTACGGCACATTTTCAAAAATCGGCGAGGTCTATGTCGCGCAGGCGCCGAATTACGACAATCCGCGCAGCTATGCCCTCGCCGCTCCCGTGGCCGTTATCGGTGGCGTTAAGCTCACCTTCTAGCCGCCAGTGCGACGAAATGTAACAGTTCCAGATGGATCAAATTTCAATTTGCCTGAAAGCATGTGCCTCGTTACGCTGACCTGAAAATGATCTGCATCAAGGGCAGGGGAGCGGCAACCGCGCTAGCGGAATAGCCGCCATCTATCCGGCAGGCCGAGTGTTACGTGAAGGAGGAACAAAATGAATCTGATACTTCTGGGGCCGCCGGGCGCGGGCAAGGGCACGCAGGCCAAAAGCCTGGAAACCATCTACGGTATTTCGCAGATATCCACCGGAGACATGCTGCGCGCGGAAGTCGCCGCCGGCTCGCCCGTGGGGCTGGAGGCCAAGGCCATCATGCAGTCCGGCGGGCTGGTGCCGGACGAAATTCTCATCCGCATGCTCGCCTCCCGCTTGCAGGCGGATGATTGCAAGCACGGTTTCATCCTAGACGGCTTCCCCCGCACCGTGGTGCAGGCCGGGGCGCTGGACGAGTTGCTGCGGGCCCAGGGCAAGACGCTGGACGCGGTGGTCGAGTTGAAGGTGGACGAGGCCGTGCTAGTCGGCCGCATCTCCGGGCGCTTTGCCTGCGCCTCCTGCAACGCTGGCTATCACGACACCGCCAAGCCCCCCAAGACTGAGGGCGTGTGCGATACTTGCGGTGGCACGGAGTTCACCCGCCGCGCCGACGACAACGCCGAGACAGTGCAGGCCCGCCTCGCTGCCTATAACCGCCAGACCGCGCCCCTGCTGCCTTATTACGCCGCGCACGGCATCCTCGCCACGGTTGACGGCATGGCCGCGCCCGAGGCGGTGCTCACCGCCATCCGCCAGATTCTGGACGCCAAGGCTCCAAAAGCCATGGTTGATTGAAATCAATGCGTTGGCGGCGTAGTTGAGCAGAATCCCTCAAAGCTAGTTTTAAGGTGAGACCTATGCCCGATACCGCCGCCGACATTATGACCAAAACCATCGTCCAGGTCCGCCCCAGCGACAGTGTGGCCGAAGTCGCCGCAACACTCGCCGCGCATAATATCAGCGCCGCCCCGGTGGTGGATGCCACAGGTACGCTGCTCGGTATGGTCAGTGAGGGCGATCTGATGCGCCAATTCGGTGCCAAGCACGCCACGCGCCGTGCTTGGTGGCTGGAAATGCTGGCCGAGGGTGAGGATCTGGCGCCGGATTTCCTTGATTATCTAAAGCAGGAAAAGCGGACCGCGGCAGAGGTGATGACGCACGGCGCTGTGAGCGTGACCGAAGAAACCGGGATCCCCGAAATTGCCGACATCCTGGCGGAGCGGCGCATCAAGCGCGTGCCGGTGCTGCGCGATGGCAAGCTCGTCGGCATCGTCAGCCGCGCGGACATCATCCGCACCCTCGCCGCCAAAGCCGGCGGCTGATTTGCATTTTCCACCGGATGGCTGCCTGATGCCGCAGGAATACAATCCGGCGGCAAGGGGGTAGCGTGGCGAAAAAAGACGATCAGATTTCGCGGTTCAGTTTTGTTCTGGCTTCGGTATTTATGGCCCTGCTGCTGTTCTCGGTATTCAGCAAGCAGGGGGTGCCGCAGGTCAAAATAGTCCCCTACAGCCAATTCCAAACCATGCTCGCTGCCGGGCAGGTGGATGATCTCGTTGTCGGCGAGAACGAGATCACCGGAACACTGAAAAACGCCCCCGCCGGGCAGCCCACCAAGTTCGAGACGGATCGCGTGCCCCCCGCTCTGGCGCAGGAGCTGGCGAAATCCAACGTCACCTTCTCTGGTCAGCCCGCGCCGGGCATATGGGCGGCCATATTGGGCTGGGTGGCGCCGCTGCTGTTCTTCGGCGTGCTCTGGTTCTTCCTGCTCGGCGGCGGCGGCCGCATGGGCGCTGGCGGCGTGCTGGCCGCAGGCAAAAGCCGCGCGCGGGTGTATGCCGAGAATGACGTGCCCGTGCGCTTCAAGGATGTCGCGGGCGTGGACGAAGCCAAGGCCGAGTTGAAGGAGGTCGTGGACTTCCTGAAAAACCCCGCCGCCTATGGCCGCCTAGGCGCGCATATTCCCAAGGGCGTGCTGCTGGTCGGCCCGCCCGGCACCGGCAAAACCCTGCTCGCCCGCGCCGTGGCGGGGGAGGCCGGGGTGCGGTTCTTCTCCATCTCCGGCTCCGAGTTCGTGGAGATGTTCGTTGGCGTCGGCGCCGCCCGGGTGCGGGACCTCTTCGAGCAGGCGCGCAAACAGGCCCCGGCCATCATTTTTATCGACGAGCTGGATTCGCTGGGCCGCGCCCGCAACGCCGCCATCCCCGGCGGCGGCAATGACGAGAAGGAGCAGACCCTCAACCAGCTTCTGGCCGAGATGGACGGGTTCGACCCCTCCTCCGGCGTGGTGCTGCTCGCCGCCACCAACCGCCCCGAGATTTTAGACCCCGCCTTACTGCGCGCCGGGCGGTTCGACCGCCAGGTGCTGGTGGACCGCCCGGACAAATCCGGGCGCGTGCAGATCCTGCAAATCCACATGAAGAAGATCAAGGTCGCCCCGCACGTCTCCACCGAGGAGATCGCCGCTCTCACCCCGGGCTTCACCGGGGCGGATCTCGCTAACTTGGTGAACGAGGCTGCTTTGCTGGCCACCAGGCGGGAGGCGGAGGCGGTAACGCTGGAGGATTTCAACCAGGCCATCGAGCGCATCGTCGCCGGGCTGGAGAAGCGCACCCGCCTGCTGGTGCCCAAGGAGCGTTCCGTGGTCGCGCATCACGAGATGGGCCATGCCATCACCGCCATGGCCCTGCCGGATACCGACAAGGTGCAGAAAATCTCCATCATCCCGCACGGCCTGGCGGCGTTGGGCTACACCATCCAGCGTCCTGGCGAGGACCGCTTCCTCATGGGCCGCGTTGAGCTGATCAACCGCATGACCGTGCTGCTCGGCGGCAGGGCGGCTGAGTCGCTGATCTTCCCGGATGTCTCCACCGGTGCCGCGGACGATCTAGTCCGCGCGACGGACATCGCCCGCTCCATGGTGGTGCGTTTCGGCATGGACCCGAAGCTGGGGCAGGTGACCTACGAGCCTGAGACGCCGCACATGCTCGGGCCCAGCACCATGCCCGATTGGCGCCCGCGCCAGTATAGCGAGGAGACTGCCGCCTCCATCGACAACGCGATCCACACCCTCGTGGAAGCCGCCTTCGCCCGCGCCCGCGCTATATTGCAAGCCAACATGCCCGCCTTGCGCGAGGCGGCGGCGGAGCTGCTGCACGATGAGACGATCTCCGGCGACCGTCTGGCCGCGCTGTCGGAGAAGATTCCCCTCTGGCAAGACAATGTCTGACCAGGCAGAGGTCATCGCCTTCCTCTCCCGCGCCGCCGAGGCGCGGGAGGAGACGCATATCTCCATCATCTTCCTGGGCGCGGATACCGTCTGGAAGCTCAAGCGCGCCGTGCGCTTCTCCTATCTCGACTATTCTACCCTGGAACTTCGCAAAAAATACTGCGAGGTGGAGCTGGTGCTCAACCGCCGCACCGCGCCGGATCTCTACCGCTGCGTCCGTGCCATCACCCGTGCGGCCAATGGCGGGCTGGAGTTTGACGGCCCCGGCCCCGCGGTGGATTACGTGCTGGAGATGCGGCGCTTCCCGGCGGGCGCGCTGTTAGAGGATCTGGCCGAGGCCGGGCAACTCACCCCTGCGATGCTGCGTAGCCTCACGGACGCGATCGCCGCCTTCCATAAAGCCGCCGAAACCGTGCCCGGCGGGGGAGCGGCGGCCATGCGCGCCGTCATCGAGGACAACGCCGCCAACCTCATCGCCTGCCAGAGTTTGCCGCAGCCCCTGGTGGCGCGGGTGAACGCCGCCAGCCTTGCCACCCTCGCCGCGCGGGCTGAGCTGCTGGACCGCCGCGTGGCCCAAGGCAAGATCCGCCGCTGCCATGGCGATCTGCACCTGCGCAACATCGTGCTCTGGCAAGGCCGCCCCACGCTGTTCGACGCCATCGAATTCAACGACGCCTTCTCCTGTATCGACGTGCTGTACGACCTCGCCTTCCTGCTCATGGACCTGCTGCACCGGGGCGACGCCGATGCCGCGGCCCTGGTCTGCAACCGCTATCTGGACCGTGCCGATGAAGCCGACGGCCTGCCCTTGCTGCCGCTGTTCATCTCGGTGCGGGCGTCCATCCGCGCCCATGTGGCGGTGGCCCAAGGCAAGGGGGATGAGGCGCTGGCCTATCTAACCCTGGCCGATGCCGTGCTGCGTCCAGCCGCTCCGCGCCTGCTTGCCATCGGGGGGCTGAGCGGTACCGGAAAATCCACCCTCGCGGCCGCCCTGGCCGGGCGTTTTCCCCCCATGCCAGGGGCGCGCGTGCTGCGTTCGGACGTGCTGCGCAAAACCCTTTGCGGCGTGGCGCCTGAGGTGCGGCTGCCAGCCTCCGCCTACACGCCCGAGATGAATACGTGCGTCTACGCAAAATTCTTCACCCAGGCCGAGGCTGCCCTCGCCGCCGGGTACAGCGTGATCCTGGATGCCGCCTTCCTGCGCGCCGAGGACCGCGCGGCCGCGCAAGCCTTGGCCCAGCGCGCTGGTGTGCCGTTCACCGGCATCTGGCTGGAAGCCCCGGAATCCTTGCTCGCTGCCCGGCTGGACGCCCGGCTGGATGACGCCTCCGATGCGGATGCGGGCATCATGCGCCGCCAGCCCGCTTTGGTCACGGGCGAGATCTCCTGGACCCGGCTGGACGCCACCGCTCCCCTGGCCGAGGCAAAAAAAATCGCGCCGGGCGGTTAGCCGCGGCGCGATTTCCGTGGGGGCGGGGAGGCTTTAAGCCTTCATCGTCCCGGTATCGATGAAGCGCTGATGCCAGGAGAGCGCCTCGGACGGCAGACAGGGCGACTGCTGGCCGTAGGAGTGCTCGCGGGCGCGCTTGTAGTAATCCTTCAGCATCGGCTTGTAGTCCGGGTGCGCGCAGTTCTCGATGATGACCGCGGCGCGCTGCTTCGGCGACAGGCCGCGCAGATCCGCCAGGCCCTGCTCGGTGACCAGCACCTGCACGTCCTGCGTGATGTGGTCCACATGCGAGGCCATCGGCACGATCGCCGAGATCTTGCCGCCCTTGGCGGTGGACGGCGTCATGAAGATCGACACATAGGCGTTACGGGCAAAGTCGCCCGAGCCGCCGATGCCGTTCTGGATGCGCGAACCCATAACGTGGGTGGAGTTCACGTTGCCGTAGATATCGGCTTCGATCAGCCCGTTCATGGCAATGCAGCCCAGGCGGCGCACCAGTTCCGGGTGGTTCGAGATTTCCTGCGGGCGCAGGATCATCTTGTTCCGGTACTTCCCCATATCCGTGTTCAGCATCGCCGCCGCTTCCGGCGAGAGCGAGAAGGCGGTGGCGGAGGCCATGCGCAGCTTGCCCGAGTTCAGCATGTCCAGCATGCCGTCCTGGATCACTTCCGTGTAGGAGGTCATGTCCTCGAAGCGCGAGTTGTTCAGCCCGGTCAGCACCGCGTTGGCGATGTTGCCCACGCCCGACTGCAGCGGCAGCAGGTTGGGCGGCAGGCGGCCCTTCTTCACCTCATGCTCGAGGAACTCGATCAAATGGCCAGCAATATGCAGGGAAGTCTGGTCCGGCGGGCTGAACGGCAGGTTGCGGTCCGGCGTGTCGGTCTGCACGATGGCGACAATCTTCGCCGGGTCGACGCGGAAATGCGTCTGGCCGATGCGGTCATCCGGCCGCACCAGCGGGATGGGCTTGCGGTTCGGCGGCAGCGCGGTGCCGTAATAGATGTCGTGCATGCCATCCAGCGCTTCATTCTGCCAGGAGTTGACCTCCAGAATGATCTTGTCGGCGCGGTCCAGCCAGGTCTTGTTGTTGCCGACGGAGGAGGAGGGGACCAGCAGCCCGTCCTCGGTAATGCCGGAAATCTCGACCAGCGCCGTGTCCAGCGGACCCAGGAAGCCCTGCCACGCCATCGGCGCGACCTGGCTCAGATGCATGTCGAAATATTCCATCTTACCGCTGTTGATCTTCTCGCGGGCGATAGGATCGGAGTTATAGGGCAAGCGGAATTCGATGCCGTCGACTTTCGCCATGGCGCCATCCAGCTCGGGGCCGGTGGAGGCACCGGTCCATACGCGCAGGCGGAACGGGTTGCCGGCGGCGGTCTCGGCTTCCATCCGCTTGGCCAGTGCCTGCGGCACTTCCTTCGGGTAGCCGGAGCCGGTGAAACCGCTCATGCCCACGGTGCTGCCGGGGGTGATCAGCTCGGCGGCCGCTTCAGCGGACATGACTTTGCTTTTAAGCGTGGACGACTTGATTCTTGACGTATTGCTCAATTGATTAATCTCCTGCCCAAACGAGCGCCTTTCGGCGTGCCCATAAACAACGGGGCCCCTGCGCGCGTCTATAGGGGCATGAGTGTTGATTTGAAATATCAGAGGTGCAGAATCGAACGGTCGATACATCGGTAGTCACATTGATCTAGATCAATGCGCCCCCACGAAAAACCTTCTCCGAAAGACAGCATGTAACGATGCGGTCCGGCAAACCCGCCGGCCCGCTGAGCGCGTCATCGCGAGGGGGCGAGTGTGGCGGAAAAACTTCAGACTTTTTATGACCTGATGCGGGCGCAGGGCACCAGCCGACGCTCTTTTCTTAAATTCTGTAGCCTGACCGCCGCGGCCCTTGGGCTGGAGCCGGCCTATGCCGGGCAGATCGCGCACGCGATGGAAACCAAGCCCCGCCTGCCGGTGCTCTGGCTCCACGGGCTGGAATGCACCTGCTGCTCGGAGAGCTTCATCCGCTCCGGCAATCCGCTCTCGTCCGATGTCATCCTGAAGATGATCTCGCTCGAC
>JAQUAC010000109.1 GCA_028687415.1 Acidocella sp.
GATTTCGCTGCAACCGGATTTCATGGCCGAGGAGGCGCTGCGCGAAGGCGGGCTGGTGGCGATGCTCGAGGACTACAAGACCCCGGGCGTGGCAATGCGGCTGGTCTACCCGCCAGGGCGCTATGTGGCGGCCAAGGTCAGGGTGTTTGTTGACTTCCTGGTTAGCAGCTTCAGCCACGCGCCCATGACTGCCGACAAATAACGATTTTTTGTTTTTCTTGTAAATCTCGAAATTATTGTTGACGGGCGAGGGGAACTTTCCTAGACATCGCTCAAGCGAGACGCGCACCTATAATATTCGCGCCGTGGTCCAGGAGGAGATCTGATATGGCAAGCCGGCAACCCCCGGTGGCCAGGGAGTTGCATAACTCTCCGGAAAACAGCCAGGCTTTTGTCCGCATTCTCGGGACACGCCTGGGACGATTCATTGAATTCGAATTTTCGCTCGGCGAAGGTGACCTCGCGGTGGAACTGATCCTGCCGCCCCTCGCCTTCAAGGAATTCTGCCGGGACCGCCACGCCCGCATGCTGCCCCCGGCGGAAGATGTTGCCGCGGAAGTGGACCGGCTTGCCTGGCGTGCCGGACAGCCGGGCCTGCTGCGCCGCCCGGAGCACTAACACCCCGGCACCGCCGGAACCGTAATAAACGAATAACAAGCTGACGGAGCCTTGCGGCTTCGCAGAGAGGAGAGTCATGACCGTACAGATCAAGACCGTAGATATCACGCCAAAGCGCAACACCTTCGGCCACATCGCGCGGCGTTTGGGCGGCGATAAGCCAGCTTCGCGCTATCAGGAGGCGACGCTCGATATCCAGGCAACCGCCAATTTCCACTACAAGCCGCTCTGGGAGCCGCAATTTTGGGTCTATGACACGCGCAAGACCGCCGTGGTAATGGAGGATTGGTACAAGCCGCTTGACCCGCGCCAGTATTATTACGCCACCTACAACATCGCCCGCGCCAACATGAACCAGGCGGTGGAGCGAAACTTCACATTTGTTGAAGAGCGCGGCCTGCTCAACAAAATTTCAGAGACCGCGCGCGCTGCGCTGGCCCGTGGGCTGCTGCCGCTGCGGCATCTGCACTGGGGCGGCAACATGAACATGGCGGAGATCTGTCAGCGCGGCTACGGTACCGCCATCACTGCTCCCGCCATCTTTTCCGCTGGCGACCAGCTCGGCATGGCGCAGATCATCAGCCGCATTGGCTTGGTGCTGGACCAACAGACCGGCGACTCGCTCGACGCCGCCAAGCAGACCTGGCTCACCGACCCTGCATGGCAGGAGACGCGCAAGCTCATTGAGGACAGTTTTGTCGAGCGCGACTGGTTCCAGCTTTTCGTCGCGCAGACGCTCGGGGTTAACGGCGTTCTACTTGGTTTTGCCTACCAAAATGCAGAACCTGCCTGGGTAGATGCGGCGTTGCCGGTGGCACTTCTCACCGAATTTTTGTGCGACTGGCGCGCGGAGGAGGCGCGTTGGAGTGACCATGTCATCAAGACTGTGGCGGCGGAATCAGAGGCAAATAAGACACTGATCTCGCAATGGGCCAACTTGTGGATCGGGCGCGCCACCGCGGCGGCGAAGAGCCTCTCCATCGCGTTACTGAATGATAACGGCGCGGCGGCGGAAGCAGCGGGGGCAGCGGTGCTGAAGAAAGCCACCAGCCTCGGTCTCGCGGTTTAGGAAAGGAACAGAGATATGGCACAAACCGCCTCCATAACGCTCATGCAGAGCGACGACGCCCGCCCCATCATCGAGGCGATCATCGCTGACAATCCCGGCGTCCGCATCCTCAACATGCCGGGCGTGGTCAAACTTGATTGCGATGACAGCATCACTGTCAAACGCGCCTCCGTCGAGGAACGACTGGGCCGCTCCTGGGAGCCGCAGGAGATCCAGCTCGTGCTGGTCTCCATGGCTGGCAATCTTGATGAGGATGACGACCATTTCACTCTGAGCTGGCGCCACTAAAAACACAAAATCGAGGAAACCAGGATATGAGCGTGAAAAAACTTGGGCTACGGCAGCGTTATGAACACATGACGCGCGGGCTGGACTGGGAGACCAGCTACCAGCCTATGGACAAGGTGTTCCCCTACGACCAGTTCGAGGGCATCAAGATCAAGGACTGGTCCGCCTGGGAGGACCCGTTCCGCCTGACCATGGATTCTTATTGGAAATTTCAAGCCGAAAAGGAACGCAAGCTTTATGCCGTGCTGGACAGCTTTGCCCAGAATAACGGCCAGACCAATATCTCCGATGCTCGCTATATTAATGCGGTGAAGCTATTCCTCACCGGTATCTCGCCGGAGGAATACCAGGCACATCGCGGCTTCGCCTTCGCCGGGCGGCATTTGCGCGGAGCGGGCACACGCGTTGCGGCGCAGATGCAGTCAATCGACGAATTGCGGCATTTGCAGACACAAGTGCACACCATCAGCCATTATAATAAATTCTTCGATGGGCTGGGCGAGTTCCCGCACATGCATGACCGCGTGTGGTATCTCTCGGTGCCGAAGAGCTTCTTTGACGATGCACGCTCCGCCGGGCCATTCGAGTTCATGATTGCTATCGGCTTCGCCTTTGAGTATCTGCTCACCAATCTGCTCTTCGTGCCATTCATGTCTGGCGCTGCCTATAATGGCGACATGTCGACCGTGACCTTCGGCTTCTCCGCGCAATCAGATGAGAGCCGGCACATGACGCTCGGCATCGAGGTCATCAAATTCTTGCTGGAACAGCACCCGGATAATCTGCCCATCGTACAGAAATGGGTCGATAAATGGTTCTGGCGCGGGCACCGGCTGCTCGGCCTCGTTGCCATGATGATGGACTACATGCTGCCGAAGAAGGTCATGTCTTGGAAAGAAGCATGGGACATCTATTTCGTTGAAGCCGGCGGTTCGCTGTTTCAGGATCTCGGGCGATACGGTTTGAAGATGCCTAAATACGCCGATATAGCCACAGAGGAAGCCGAGCATATCTCGCACCAGAATTGGGCGGTATTCTATCAGTACACCCATGCCGCTGCCTTCCATACCTGGATGCCGGATGCCGAGCACCTTGACTGGCTCTCGGCGAAATACCCCAACACCTTCGACAAATACTACCGGCCGCGCTGGGAGATGTGGGCGAAGATGGAGAAGGAGGGTAAGCGCTTCTACAACGGCGCCCTGCCGCAACTCTGCCAGTGCTGCCAGATCCCCATGGCCTATACCGAGCCCGGCGACCCGACGACGATCTGCTTCCGATCCTCAAAATACAAAGACGACACTTATCATTTCTGCTCGGATGGCTGTAAGGACATTTTCGATGCCGAGCCGGAGAAATTCTCCCAGGCATGGCTGCCGGTGCATCAGATCTTCCAGGGCAATTGCGGCGGCCCCACGGTACCGGATGTGCTGAACTGGTATCATCTCAACAACGGCGTCGACAACATGGACTATGTCGGCTCTCCAGATGAGAAAATCTGGAACGAGTGGCATGCGGAAAATACTCGCAAGGCCGTCTGAACACCTATTCAACAAAATCCGGGATGCATGGCGCCGCAACGCCATGCGGAACCCGCGAAGGAGAACCACATGCCGGTGACCGCGATTGTACCCGATTACGAATCCTACGTTGAAATCCGCGATGTACAGAAGAATTTCCACGGCAATATTCTGGTCTTCGTGCATTGGGAGCAGCATTTGTCTTTCTGCTCTGCTATCGCCTTTCCACTGCCTCCTACCATGCCATTCGATGCGCTGGTGAGCGATGTTATCGCCCCGCATTACGCGGCGCACCCGGACGCGGCGAAGATCGACTGGACGAAAGCCGTCTGGTCCATCGACGGGGAAATCGCCACGCCGGATTTCAATGCCTCGCTGGTGGAAAACGGCCTACACCATAAATCTCTCATCCGGTTCTGGACACCGGGCCTTCCCGGCATCGCCTACTCCTAAAGGATTCGCTACCATGACCTACCAACTCGTCATCGAACCCCTGGGCGAGTGCATTGAGGTCGCTGAGGATCAGACGATCCTCGACGCCTGCCTGCGCCAGGGCGTGTATCTGCCTTATGCCTGTGGGCATGGGCTATGCGGCACCTGCAAAATCTCCGTACTTGATGGAGAGATCGACCACGCCGATGCCTCGAACTTCGCGCTGATGGATTTTGAACGTAGCGAGGGCAAGACCCTGGCCTGCACCGCACGGCTGAAGAGTGACGTCACCATCGAGGCTGATATCGAGGAAGAGCCAGACCAGCGACGCATCCAGATCCGCGATTTTACCGCCACGGTCGAACGGGTTGAGAACCTGACACATGATGTGAAAAGTTTACGTCTACGTCTTGATGAACAGACAATCGACTTCCAGGCAGGGCAGTATATCAACCTCACTCTGCCAGGGGTGGAAGGCACGCGCGCCTTCTCCATCGCCAACCCGCCGCAGGAAAGCGATTATGTGGATTTGCAAATCCGCCTGCTGCCTGGCGGAAAAGGAACCAGTTATATCCACCAGACTTTAAAAGCCGGGGACAAGATTACGCTTTCAGGCCCGTATGGCCGCTGCTTTGTGCGCAAATCCCGTGGCGGGCCATTGCTGTTCCTTGCGGGCGGCACTGGCGTTTCCAGCCCGCGCGCCATGATCCTCGACCTGCTGGCCGAGGGCTATGCCGAGCCGATATCGCTAATTCACGGCGTACGCACCCGCGCGGATTTGTACGGCGAGGCGGAATTCACTGCCCTGACCAAGGTGCATCCGAATTTCCGTTACATCCCAGCCCTATCCTCCGAGCCTGAAACATCGGATTGGAGCGGCGAGCGGGGCTTCGTGCACGATGTGTCGGAGCGGCTCTATGACGGGCTGTTCGAGGGCCTCACCGCCTATCTCTGTGGTCCGCCGCCGATGATTGAGGCCTGCGTCAACACGCTGATGCGCGGCCGACTGTTCGAGAAACATATCCTCACGGAACGCTTCCTCACTGCCAACGATGCCAAGAAGACCGCCAAGAGCCCGCTATTCAAAACGCTGTAGTTCCCTCCGCCATGACTTGTGTGTCTCCGGTTGAGCCAGCCGTGCCCGGCTGGCGCAACCGGTCAGGCGGAAGCCGGCGCCGCGCCGAGAATGGCGTAAGCCTCGATCTCAACCTTCTGCCAGGGGCGCATGAAGCCATCTACCTGCACCAGCGTGCTGGCGGGACGAATAGCGCCGAAAATCTCCACATGCGCGCGGGCCACATTCTCCGCCTCGTTCATGTCCTTCACATACACCACTGTGCGAATGACATCTGCCCAGCCGCCCTTGCCTTCCGCCAGCGCCTTGCCGATGATGGCCAGCGCCGCGTGGGTTTGCGTGTACACATCGCTCTTCTCATGCCCCACCGGAGCGCAGGTGCCCGAGACATGGATATGCGCGCCAATGCGCACGGCGCGGGAATAGCCGAACACAGCCTCATACGCGCCTCCGGAAGAGATGTTCTGCCTAGTAGTATTTGAACTCATTTTGCTATATCCAGTATTGTTTTAAATGTTTGCGGTATCGCGGATGCGGTACCAAGTCTCGACCACCGGCACCATGACGGGGGCAAATGCGTGGAAGGCATGGCTGGGGAAAGCAATATCGTCGAAGGCGGTGTGGCCTTCCTTGTCGCCCAAAACTTGTAGCGCGATCTTGTGGCCGAACCAGGTGGAGCGCGAGACGCCGGTGCCGCAATACCCCATGGCGTAATGAATACCAGAAGGCGTTGTCCCCAGATGCGGCAGTTCGTCAAAGGTGTAGCCGATCTGACCTGACCAGCCATGGGTTATGGCGTAGGGCGCCAGTTGCGGGAAAGTTTGCAGCATATCCCTAGCCAGATGCGCATAGGCACGCGGTGAATCCGCCGCCGCAAGATGCCCGGTGCGCCCGCCCCAGACGATGGCGTTATCCTCCGGCACGGCGCGGAAATAGAAGAACACACGGTTGGTATTGCCGTACATGCGGCGCTTCGGCACCAGTTCGTCCAGCAGTGCCTGGGGCAGGGTTTCGGTGGCGATCAGCGCCGAGCCGACGGGCACGATGCGCTTGTCGAAATAGCCATTAAGATGCTTGGTATAGCCGTTGGTGGCGACGATGACGTTACGCGCCACCAACTTACCCCGCGCGGTATGAATGGTGAAACCGGCAGTACCGGGCTCTACTACCTCCGCGCCGGTCTGGCCCAGCACCACGCCGCCCGCCGCCTCCACCCGATGCAGCAGCCCCTGGTGATACAGCCCCGGATGCAACCCGCAATCGCCGGGCAAAACCGAACCGCCGAAAAAGCGGTTACTGCCGATCTCCTTGTGCTGCTCGGCGCGCGGCACGGCGAAGGAGTCGACACCCGCATAGCGGCGCAGATCCTCCATGTCCCGCGCCATCGCCTCGTAATGCTCTGGGCGCATCGCGGCGCGGAAGCGCCCGCTCTGCTGGAAGCGGCACTCGATACCCTCACGCGTGACAAGCTCTTTCAGGTAATCAAGCATCGCCACGCCATCTTTCAGCATCGCCACGGCCTTGGCCTCGCCGTGCAGCTCAATGAGACGCTTCACCCGGAATTTCTGGTTACCGCTGCCAACCTGCCCGCCATTACGGGTACTGGCCCCAAAACCGGGCACGCCCCGTTCCAGTACCGCCACCCTCCGCCCCCGGCGCAGCAGTGTCAGCGCGGCGGACAAGCCGGTGAACCCGCCCCCGATAATGGCGACATCAACGCGAGCAGGTAGCGGCTTCAGCCCTGCCTGCGGTGGCGCGGCCTCCCACCAATACGGGGAAAACTTCAGCGTCTGTAAGGAGGTTTGGCTTCCCCCCCGGGCCAGGGCGCTTACAGTCCAGCTCTCGGTCGACATTTTCCACCATACTCCGGGCAAAATTTCTATTGCATGATGTACAAAATGTTTGCATGTATTGCAATACATGATTATACGGCAGCCCAGGCGGCTGGAGGGCCGCACGAACCCTAAACACGGAGAGCAAGGAATGTTGGACGCGGTTGGCCCCAGCAAGCGTTTGGCCGAGGGAAGCCTGCAGGCTCCCGGCACAAAAGACTTAGACGCCGCCAAGGCATTTTTGCAGATGCATGGGGTCAACTATGTGCTGGCACAGTTTGTCGATATCCACGGCACTGCCAAGAGCAAGTCGGTTCCAGTCTCGCATTTGGAGGATATTCTGACCTCCGGCGCAGGCTTTGCCGGAGGCGGGGTAAACGGGCTGGCGCTGCAACCGCATGAGGGCGAATACATCGTGGTGGGCGACCTCTCGACCCTCAC